>JAFKFF010000030.1 GCA_017307315.1 Alphaproteobacteria bacterium | reverse complement strand
CTTCAAGCAGAAGCTGGCCGACCTCACCGTCTCCAGGATCGGCCCCGTGACGGCGGAAATGCGCCGGCTCCTGGCCGATCCGGCCGAGATCGACCGCACCCTCAAATCCGGGGCTGCCAAAGCCCGCGCCATCGCGGTGCCGGTGATGGCAGAGGTCAAGCGCCGGGTCGGCTTCATACAATAGGAGTGCCGGGCCTCTTTGTCGCAACCCGGGCCAGGGCTTTTGCGTTAGGTTTCGGCCATGGCGCTGGACCCCATCATCCTGTCGCGTCTTCAATTCGCCTGGGTGATCACCTGGCACATCCTGCTGCCCGCCTTCACCGTGGGCATCGCCTCCTACATCGCCTTGCTGGAAGGCCTTTATTTTTTCACCGGCAAGGACGTCTATTTCCGCATCTCCAGCTTCTGGATCCGCATCTTCGCCATCGCCTTCGGCATGGGGGTGGTGACGGGCGTGGTGATGCCGTTCCAGTTCGGCACCAACTGGAGCCGTTTCTCCGACATCACCGCCAATATCGTTTCTCCGCTATTGGCCTATGAGGGCCTCACCGCTTTCACCCTGGAAGCGGGCTTCCTGGGCGTGCTGTTGTTCGGGCGCAAGCTGGTGCCGCAATGGGCGCATTTCTGCTCGGCGCTGCTGGTGGCGTTCGGCACCCTGCTCTCGTCCTTCTGGATTCTCTCCACCAACAGCTGGATGCAGACACCGGCCGGCTATCGCATGGTCGATGGCCGTTTCGTGCCGGTGGACTGGATGGCGATCATCTTCAACCCGTCCTTTCCCTACCGCCTCGCCCACACGGTGGACGCCTTTTACGTCACCACCGGCTTCGTCGTGCTGGCGGTGGGCGCCTGGCTGATCCGCAAAAAGACTTTTGCCGCGGAAGGCCGGGTGATGCTCACCACCACCTTGACGCTTCTGGCGGTGCTGGTGCCGCTGCAGATTCTCTTGGGCGACATGCACGGCTTGAACACCCTGGAATATCAACCCGCCAAGCTGGCGGCGATCGAGGCGCATTGGAACAGCGAAGCCCGCGCGCCGCTGGCCCTGTTCGCCATCCCCGACGAGAAAGCCGAAACCAACCATGCCGTCCTCGAAGTGCCACTGCTGGGCAGCCTGATCCTGACGCATGACGTGAACGGCGTGGTGCCGGGATTGAAGGATTTTCCGGCCAGCGACCGGCCGCCCGTCGCCGTCCCCTTCTTCGCCTTCCGCATCATGGTGGGCCTGGGCCTTCTCATGCTGGCGTTGGTGGTGCTGGGATGGGCGCTGCATTTCGCGGGACGCCTGTTCACCAGCGACTGGTTCCTGAAGGCGCTGATGTGGTGCGGCCCCATCGGTTTTCTTGCCGTGCTGGCGGGCTGGACCACCACCGAAGTGGGACGCCAGCCCTGGACCGTGTACGGGCTTTTGCGCACCAGCGATTCCGTCACGCCTTCGCTCACCGGCGGCGATGTGCTGATCTCGCTGCTGGGCTATGGCGTCGTCTATCTGGTCGTCTATCCGGTGGGCGTCTGGTTCATGGCCCGGGCGATCCAGCGCGGACCGGGCGACATCGTCGTGCCGGTGGGCGGCGGGCGTCCCGCGGCGCCGGTGAAAGCGCCGCCGACAGGTGCCGCATGAGCATCGTTCCGGTCTGGACCCTTATCCTGGGCGCGGCGGTGTTCTTCTATGTCGTGCTGGACGGTTTCGATCTGGGCATCGGCATCCTCTACAATTTCGCCAAGAGCCGCGCCGACCGGCAGGCGATGATGAATTCCATCGCCCCGATCTGGGATGGCAACGAGACCTGGCTGGTCCTGGGCGGGCTCGGCCTTCTCGCCGCTTTTCCGCTCGCCTTCGCCATCATTCTTCCCGCCGTCTATTTCCCCATCCTGGTGATGCTGCTGGCGCTGGTATTCCGGGGCGTGGCATTCGAGTTCCAGTTCCGCGACGCCGAGCATCGTCATTTCTGGGATCATGCCTTCTCCATCGGCTCGGCGGTGGCGACCTTCGCCCAAGGCATCGTGCTGCGCGCCTTCATCCAGGGCTTCGATGTCGAAGCCCGCCAATTCGTGGGCGGCTCCTTCGACTGTTTCACGCCTTTCTCGCTCTTCACCGGGTTTGCCCTGATGTGCGGCTATGCGCTGCTGGGCGCCTGCTGGCTGATCCTGAAAACCGAAGGCGCATTGGGCGAAGAGGCCCGCCGCTGGGCGCGGCGTGCCTTCCTCGCCACCTTCGCCAGCGTCGGCGTGGTGAGCTTGTGGACGCCCCTGATCGACGCGGACATCGCGGCGCGCTGGTTCTCGTTTCCCAACATCCTCTATCTGTCGCCGGTTCCCATCGCCACGGCGCTCACCGGCTTTCTGTGGTGGCGCGCGGTGGCGAAGAAGCAGGATTTGGCGCCGTTCCTGTATGCGATCCTGCTTTTCTCGCTGGCCTTTCTGGGCATCGCCATCAGGCTCTTCCCCATGATCGTGCCGCATCATTTCTCGCTGGAGCAAGCAGCGTCCGACCCCAGCACCCAGGTCTTCCTGGGACTGGGCACTCTGTTCCTGCTGCCGGTGATCTTCGTCTATACGGGGTGGTCTTACTGGGTGTTCCGGGGCAAGGTGCGCGGCGATATCGGCTACCACTGACGGACCATGACCGCCGCCAAGACCGTTCTGATCACCGGCGCCGCCAAGAGGCTTGGCCGCGCCATCGCCCTGGATTTGGCGGGCGCGGGCTGGGATGTGGCGATCCATTATCACGGCTCCGCCGCGGAGGCCGACGGCACGGCGGCGGAAGCACGGG
>JAFKFF010000029.1 GCA_017307315.1 Alphaproteobacteria bacterium | reverse complement strand
ATCGTCTGCGTGCCCTCCGGCTCGACCGCGGTGGAACGGCGCGCGATCCAGGAATCGGCGCTGTCGGCCGGCGCGCGCAAAGTGTTTTTGATCGAGGAACCGATGGCGGCGGCGATCGGCGCCGGCCTTCCGGTTTCCGAACCCACCGGCTCGATGGTGGTCGATATCGGCGGCGGCACCACCGAAGTGGCGGTGCTCTCGCTGGGCGGCATCGTCTATTCGCGCTCGGTCCGGGTGGGCGGCGACAAGATGGACGAGGCGATCATCGCCTATATCCGCCGCCACCAGAATCTCCTGATCGGCGAGGCGTCGTCCGAGCGCATCAAGAAGGAGATCGGCACGGCCGCGGCGCCCGATGGCGGCAGCGGCGTCACCATGGAGATCAAGGGCCGCGACCTTCTGAACGGCGTGCCGAAGGAAATCACCATTACCCAGCGCCACATCGCCGAGGCCCTGGCCGAACCGGTCGGCGCCATCGTCGAGGCGGTGAAGGTGGCCCTGGAAGCCACGCCGCCGGAACTGGCCGCCGACATCGTCGACAAGGGCATCGTCCTGACCGGCGGCGGTTCGCTTCTGGCCAATCTGGATTCGGTGCTGCGCAACGAAACCGGGCTTCCGGTTTCCATCGCCGACGATCCTTTGTCCTGCGTCGCGTTGGGGACGGGGCGGGTTCTCGAAAACACCAAGGGCATGCGTCACGTACTTTCGACCGCTTTCTAGCTGCATGGGCTGAAGGGGCCCACCGTTCATGGCCAACGGTACCTGGAAGATCGCTCGCCGCGGCAATGCCCAGCTTCCGCTGGTCATCGTCATGGCGCTTGCGGTGGTCCTGGTTCTTCTGGGCAAGGCGCAAGGCACGCTTTTCGACCGGGCGCGGGTGACCATGACGGACTGGATGCAGCCCGCCTTGTCGGTGGTGCATGCGCCGCTGGTCTTGTTCGACCGCTGGATCGGCTCGGTGGACGAGCTTTTCTCCGTCTATCAGGAAAATCTGCGCCTCAAGGAAGAGAATGCGCGGCTCCGGCAATGGCGCAATGTCGCCGTGGTGATGCAAGACCGGGTGAAGCGCTATCAGTCGCTGCTGCACGCGGTGCCCGACCTCGACGTCGATTCCGTGCTGGCGCGGGTGATCGGGCGCGCCAGCCGGCCGTTCCTGGAGACCATGATCCTGGATGCGGGCGCCGGCCACAACATCAAGCCCGGCCAGGCGGTGGTGGATGCGCGCGGCATGATCGGACGCATCTATATGGCGGGCGAACGCACCAGCTGGGTGATCCTGCTCACCGATCTGAACAGCCGGATTCCGGTTTCGGTGTCGCCGGGCAACCGCCAGGCCATTCTGGTCGGCGACAACACCGCCATGCCGACGCTCGACACCATGTCCCGGCTCGTCATCCTGCATCCGGGCGATCAGGTGGTTTCGTCCGGCGATGGCGGGCTTCTGCCCCCCGGCCTTCCCATCGGCACCGTGGTGGAAGAGAGTGGCAAATATCGGGTGGCGCTTCTGGCCGATGCCGCCTCCAGCGAGGACGTCGAAGTGCTGGCCTTCCGCAAGCCGCCCGAAGCCTTGCCCGGCACCGTGGAGCTTCCCGCCGTGGCGGCGGGCCTGCCGCCGGTGACCGCCGTCCCGCCCGTGATCAACATTGCGCCCGAGCCCGCGGCCAAGCCGCAGACGGCACCACCCGCTTCGGCCGCCGAGGCCGAAGACGAAGATCGATGAGCGGCGCATGGATATCACCGAACGCACGGGATCTGTGATGGGCTGGCGGCTTCTCTCCGCGCTGGTGCCGTTTCTGTGCGGGCTTTTCGCCGTGCTGATTTCCAACCTGCCCTTGTCGCTGACCAACGGTCTGGTGCCGGCGCCGCTCCTGGGACTGGTGCCGATCTATTTCTGGTGCCTGGTGCGGCCCGACCTGATGACGCCGGCGGCGGTGTTCGGCATCGGCCTGCTGCAGGACGTGATGGCGGGCGGGCCGCCGGGAATCTGGACCCTGTCTTTCGTGATCTGCTATGCGGTGATCGACCGCCAGCGCGACGCCTTCGCGGGTCTTGCCGGCCTGGGCGCCGTCCTGGGTTTCGCCACCGCGGCGCTGATCGCTTGCGCCTGCGCCTATTTCATCGTCGCGCTCTATTATTTCCGCATGCCGCTGATTTCGCCCATCGTGGCGGAACTGGCGGTGACCGTGCTGTTCTATGTTCCCGGCGCCTATCTCGTCGGGCTGGTGCACCGCCGCCTGGTCGGACCGCTCAGGAGTGAACCCTGATGCCGCTGTTCGATAAGAAGGACAAATCCCGCTACGCCACTTTCACCCGCCGCTCGCTCGGTCTGGGCGGCGGCATGAGCCTGGTCTTCGCCATTCTCGCCGGCCGTCTCTACCAGCTGCAGATCCGCGACGGCGATCAGTATATGACCCAGGCCGAGGACAACCGCATCAACGAGCGGTTGCTGGCTCCGCCCAGGGGCCGCATCTTCGACCGCTTCGGCGTCGAGCTTGCCAACAACAGGCGCAATTACCGCGTGCTCCTGGTGGCGGAGCAGGCCACCGGCGGCGTGGAAAAAGCCCTGGACATGATCGGCGAGGTGATCACCCTCACCGACGTCCAGAGAAAGCGGGTGATGACCACCCTGGCGCAGAACCGCAAATTCGTGCCGGTGCCGGTGGCGGAAAATCTCAGCTGGGAGGAATTCTCCCGCATCAATCTGCATCTGCCCTATCTGCCCGGCGTGCAGCCCGATGTCGGCGAGACCCGCGATTATCCCTTCAGCGACGAGCTGGTGC
>JAFKFF010000028.1 GCA_017307315.1 Alphaproteobacteria bacterium | reverse complement strand
GAAGCCCGCCATGGGCCTTGGAGGCGGCGACCACACGCTGGGCGATGTCGCCCTTGTAGAAAGCGTCCGGCCCGCCGGCCGAAATCTTGCGCAAGGTCGCGGCGAGCTGTTTCTGCACCAACCGCTCGCCCACCTTCCAAGGCTTGCCCTTGTTGAGGAAGATGGCAGCCACGTTCGGCTGTTTGCGGAAATATTGCGTGCCCCAGTCCAACAGGTCGACATCGCCGCGCTTCAGGATGAAGCCTTCTTCCGCCAGCTTGATCGCGGGCGCGATCAACTGCTCGCGCTTCATGGTGCCGTATTCGTCCAGCATCTTCTGCATGCCCATCACGGTGCCGGGCACCCCCACCGCCTTGTGGCCGAACAAGCTGAGATTGGGGATCACATTGCCCTTGGCGTCCTGGTACATTTTCTCCGTCGCGGCGCCCGGCGCCTTCTCGCGGAAATCGATGAATGTGTCCTTGCCGCTGGCCAAATCGATGGTGGCGAAGCCGCCGCCGCCGCTATTGCCGCAGCAAGGATGGGTCACGGCCAGCGCGTAGCCGACCGCCACAGCCGCGTCGATGGCATTGCCGCCGGCTTTCAAAACATCGGCGCCCACCTGGCTGGCATAATGCTGGGAGCTGACCACCATCCCGTTCTGGGCTTCGACCGGCGGCGGCGTCACAGACGGCGGCGCGATGCCGGCATTGTCGGCCCAGGTGACTGTCGGCGTCAGAAGGAAGCTGGTGCTGATCAGCACGCTCAAGAAACGGCGCATGGATATCCCCCTGAAGGCGACCGCGAGGCTTCCCGCGAGCCTATCGTCCGCATGGATCGAAAGAAAGTGGGCGGCATCGCCTTGAAGGCCATGCCGCCCATGCATATCGCAATAGTCCGTCTTTGCTGCCGATGATGATGGCCTCGTCCGAGCCCCAGGAGCGGTTCTCGGTGAAGTGATAGCCCACGGCTTCCAATTCCTTGCGGACTTCCGGCGTCAACGCGTTCTCCTCGATATAGACGGTGTCGGGCATCCATTGATGATGGATGCGCGGCGTGTCCACCGCGGCCTGCACGTCCATCTTGTGGTCGATCACGTTGAGGATCGATTCCAAGGTGATGGTGATGATGCGCGAGCCGCCGGGGCTACCCGTGACCATGAAGAGCTTGCCATCCTTGGTGATGATGGTGGGGCTCATGGAGGAAAGCGGACGCTTGCCCGGTTCGATGGCGTTGTTCTTGCCCTGGACCAGGCCGAACATATTGGGCGCGCCCACCTTGGAGGTGAAATCGTCCATCTCGTTGTTGAGGAAGAAGCCGGTGTCGCCCGCGATCACGCC
Organism: Alphaproteobacteria bacterium; assembly: GCA_017307315.1. GTDB lineage: Bacteria > Pseudomonadota > Alphaproteobacteria > Micropepsales > Micropepsaceae > Rhizomicrobium. Next base: position 2,342 of record JAFKFF010000028.1, on the reverse strand, counting down.
CGCGCCGAAGCCGCCATTGATGGTGTAGGTGACCGAGACCGCGTTGCCGTCCTTGTCCACCACCGAATAATGCGTGGTCTGGTCGCTTTCGTGCGGCACCACGCCGATCTTGACTTCGGAGGAAGGCGTCGCCTTCACCGGATCGATCTTGGCGCGGATGGCGGCGGCATGTTCCTGCGACAGGATCTTGTCCAGCGGGTTCTTCACGAAGGCGGGATCGCCCAGCGAGAAGTTGCGGTCGACATAAGCATGCCGCATCGCTTCCACCATCAGATGCACGCTCTTGGCGGAATGAACCGGCATCTTGTCCATCGGATAGCCGGACAGGATGTTGAGGATTTCGCACATGGAGGCGCCGCCGGAAGAGGGCGGGGGCGAAGAGATAATCCGATAGCCGCGATAATTGCAGTAGAGCGGGGCGCTTTCGGTCACCGTGTAATCGGCGAAATCCCGCATGGTGAGAAGGCCGCCATTGGCCTTGGAGGCGGCGACGACACGCTCGGCGATATTGCCCTTGTAAAAGACGTCCGGTCCTTGCGCCGAAATCAGCTTGAGCGTGGCGGCGAGGTCCTTCTGCACCAGGCGGTCGCCGACTTTCCACGGCTTGCCATTGTCGAGGAAGATGGCGGCGACATTGGGCTGCTTGGCGAATCTATCGGTGGCGAAGCCGTAGGTGCGGACATCGCCCTCCTGCAGGATGTAACCGTCCTCGGCCAGCTTGATCGCGGGCGCCATCACCTGCGCGCGCTTCATGGTGCCGTATTCGTCCAGCATCTTCTGGAAGCCCATCACCGAGCCCGGCACCCCTACGGCCTTGTAGCCCTGCAGGGAAAGCCCCGGGATCACGTCGCCCTTGGCGTCCAGATACATGTCTTCGCTGGCGGCACCGGGCGCTTTTTCGCGGAAGTTGATGAAAGTGTCCTTGCCGTTCGCCAGATGGATGGTGGCAAAGCCGCCGCCGCCGACATTGCCGCAGCAGGGATGGGTCACCGCCAGCGCGTAACCGACCGCGACGGCGGCATCGATGGCATTACCGCCGGCCGCCAGGATGTCCGCGCCCGCCTTGGAAGCATCGCGTTGGGAACTGACCGCCATGCCATGTTCGGCCTCGACGGGTGGCTTGAATTTCTGAGAGACCCTGGCGCCGTTGAATTCCGAGACTCTGGCGTCGCCGGCGGGCTGCGCGACCGTCAAGGTCGGCGCGAGAAGGAAGGACAGGCTGGTTAACGTGCTCAAAAGGCGGCGCATCGACGTTTCCCCTCATATTTCTTATGTCCGCCGAATTTACCCGGCACCCCTGTGGAATGCCAGCACCGGCCTGTTCAGCCGCCGTGTCAATTTGCCTACTGGCGGCAGCCCGGAAGGGGCCCCTAGGAGGGCGTTTTTCCACGGGAATCAAAGTCATGCGTATCGATAAAATCCCCACCGGCCGCAACGCGCCCCATGACGTGAACGTCATCGTTGAGGTGCCGGTGGGTGGAGAGCCGATCAAGTATGAGCTCGACAAGGAGTCCGGCACGCTGGTGGTGGACCGTTTCCTCTATACAGCAATGCGCTATCCGGGGAATTACGGCTTCGTGCCCCATACTTTGTCGGGCGACGGCGATCCGGTGGACGTCCTGATCACCAATGCCCGCGCCATCGCGCCGGGCGCGGTGATCAGCGTGCGCCCGGTGGGTGTGCTCCTGATGGAAGACAATGCCGGGGTGGACGAGAAGATCATCGCCGTTCCCTCCCAGCATATCAGCCAGCGTTTCGACGGCATCGCCAATTACAGCGACCTGCCGGAGATCACCATTCGCCAGATCGAGCATTTCTTCGCCCACTACAAGGATCTAGAGCCCGGCAAATGGGTCAAGATCGTCCGCTGGGGCGATGCCGACGAAGCCCGCAAACTCATCGTCGAAGGCATCGCGCGGGCGAAGGCCTGATCGTCCGCATTCCCAATTCGTCCCGGCCGTGGCAGATTTCCCCGCAACCAGCAGGGGGAAACGCATGCGGGCAAGACACTGGAAAGCGGGGCTTTCGGCTGCGGCGTTGCTTCTCGCGCCCGGCACGGCGTTCGCGGGGCACGGCAAGGCGGGATTGTGGAACGTCTCCACCACCATGGGCATGGCCAATGTCCAGATTCCGCCCGAAGCCATGGCCCGGATGAAGGCCATGGGACTGAACATGCCCATGGGCCAGACTTTCACATCGCAGATCTGCATGACCCAGGCGGAAGTGGACGCCGACGCGCCGCCGCCGGTGAGCCGCAAGGAATCGGGCTGCACGACCAAAATCACGAGCCAGACCGCGTCGTCGATGGCGGCGCAGATGGTGTGCAATGGCGACATGAAAGG
>JAFKFF010000027.1 GCA_017307315.1 Alphaproteobacteria bacterium | reverse complement strand
AGCGCAAAAGCAAGCTGCGAAGGCCGGAGGGGTGATAACAAAGACAGGCCATAAAAATAAGTCGCAAACCGCGTTATAGTGACCCTTCGCAGGCCGGAAGAATCATGTCGCTGTTGCTGGAGTGGGTGCGGACGAGATTGTGGGCGGTGGTGCTGGGCGCGCTGCTGGCCGGCATCTTTTTTCTGCTGCTGGGGTCCAAGGGCGTCGCCGCGCTGCTGATCCTGCTTCTGGCCGTGGCGCTCATCGTCGGGGTGTTCGTGCCGCCGCTTCGGCCCGATCCGCCGCCGGTCCAGGTCCCGGGCGAGGAAGGCATCCTCACGCCCCTGGTGCGCCGGGTGCTGGGCCAGATGCCGATGCCGGTGATGCTGGTGGACGACACGTTCCGCATTCTCTTCGTCAACGCGCCGATGCGCGCGGTGGTGGGCACGGCGGTGGAGAAGAAGCCGATCAGCGCGGTCTTGCGCAATCCCGAAGTTCTGGAGGCGATCGAGAAATCCGCCGCTTCGGACGAGCCGGCGGTGGCGCAATATACCGTCACCGTGCCGATCGAGCGGCATTACGAAGCCCATTCGGTCCGCGTCAGCGTGATGCCGCCGGTGATCGGGCTGGTGCTGCACGACCTCACCTCCATCCGGCGCGGCGAGCAGATGCGGGCGGACTTCGTCGCCAATGCCAGCCACGAATTGCGCACCCCGCTGGCGGCGCTGTCGGGCTTCATCGACACCCTGCGCGGCCATGCCAAGGATGATCCGGTGGCGCAGGAGAATTTCCTGGAGATCATGAGCGCCCAGGCCCAGCGCATGAGCCGGCTGATCGGCGATCTGCTCTCGCTCACCCGCATCGAGCTGAACGAGCATGTTCCCCCGGTGGGCAAGGTGGACATGGAAGGACTGGTGCGCGAAGCCGTCGCCGCGCTGGAACCTCTTGCGCGTGCCGAGACTATCGCGGTCACCATCGCCGCGCCTCGGGGCCTGCCGCCGGTGGCGGGCGACCGCGACGAGCTGGTGCAGACCCTGCAGAACCTGATCCACAACGCGATCAAGTATGGCCGGGAGGGCGGCCATGTCTGGATCACCCTCGCGCTCGCGGGCGAGCAGCTTTCGGTGGCGGTGAAGGATGACGGCGAAGGCATTCCCGCCATCGCGGTGCCGCGCCTGACCGAACGTTTCTACCGGGTGGACGTGAAGCGCTCGCGCGAGCGCGGCGGCACCGGGCTGGGCCTGGCCATCGTCAAGCACATCGTCAACCGCCACCATGGCCGGCTTCAGATCGAAAGCCGGCAGGGGGAAGGCTCGACATTTACCATCCTCCTGCCCGCTTTGGCCGCCGAAAAGGCCCCGGAAAAAGCGGCGGCGCCCACTGTCACGGAAATGTTATAAAACCGTCGCATAGAGTTGGCCGAAAGTCCGTATCCGATGGACGACACCAACGGGCCTATCCGCATGACAGATCACACCGTCCGGGCATTCTCCGAGCAGCTTGAAGGGCTCTCCGCCCTGGTCGCCCAGATGGGCGGGCTGGCCGAGGCCCAATTCGCCGCCGCCATCGAGGCGGTGTCGCGCCGCGATTCCGTCGCCGCCGAGAATGCGGTGGGGGGCGATGCTCGCATCGACGCCATCCAGCAGGAGATCGAGGACCGTGCGCTGAAATTGCTGGCGCTGCGCCAGCCCATGGCGGTGGATCTGCGCGAGACCCTGGCGGCGATCAAGACCGCCGCGGAACTGGAACGCATCGGCGACCTCGCCAAGAACATCGCCAAGCGCGCGCTGGTCTTGAACCGCGAGCCGCCGATCCGGCTCACCCAGAGCCTGGCGCGGATGGGCAAGGTGGCGCTGTCGCAACTGAAGCAGGTGCTGGATTCCTTCTCCAGCCGCAACGCCGCGCTGGCCGAGCAGGTGTGGAACCAGGATGGCGAGATCGACGAGATCTACAACAGCCTGTTCCGTGAACTTCTGACCTATATGATGGAAGACCCGCGCACTATCGGGCTGTGCACCCATCTTCTCTTCATCGCCAAGAATATCGAGCGCTGCGGCGATCACGCCACCAACATCGCCGAAGTGGTCTATCACATGGTGCGCGCCGACCATCTCGCCGCCAACCGGCCCAAGGCCGATTTCACCAGCGAAACCACCATTCCCTTCGAGATCCACCAAGCATGAGCAAACCCACCATCCTGGTCGCCGAGGACGAAGGCGCGCTGATCACGCTTCTGCGCTACAATCTGGAACGCGAAGGCTATCGCGTGCTGGAAGCGCAGGACGGCGAGGAGGCGCTTTTGGTCGCCGCCGAGGAAAAGCCCGATCTGGTGCTGCTGGACTGGATGCTGCCGCAACTGTCCGGCATCGAGGTCTGCCGCCGCCTGCGCGGGCGCCAGGAAACCCGCAACGTGCCGATCATCATGCTGACGGCGCGGGGCGAGGAGACCGATCGCATCCGGGGCCTGGATACCGGCGCCGACGATTATCTCACCAAGCCCTTCTCGATGACGGAACTTCTGGCGCGGCTGCGCGCGGTCTTGCGCCGCATCCGTCCCAGCCTGGCCGAGGATGTGGTCGCCGTGGGCGATATCGAAATGGACCGCGCCGCCCACCGGGTGCGCCGGGCGGGGGTGGAGGTGCATCTGGGCCCCACCGAATACAAACTGCTCGACCATCTGATCCAGCATCCGGGCCGGGTGTTCAGCCGCGAGCAGTTGCTGGACGCGGTCTGGGGTTCGGATGTTTATGTCGAGGCCCGTACCGTGGATGTGCATGTCGGGCGGCTGCGCAAGGCGCTGAACATCGAGGGCGTCAGCGATCCCATCCG
>JAFKFF010000026.1 GCA_017307315.1 Alphaproteobacteria bacterium | reverse complement strand
GCCGACCGCATCGACGTCGAGCTCAATCCGGACGGCTCCTGCACCGTGCGCGACAATGGCCGCGGCATTCCGACCGGCATCCACAAGGAAGAAGGCGTCAGCGCCGCCGAGGTCATCATGACCCAGCTCCATGCCGGCGGAAAGTTCGAGCAGAACGCCTACAAGGTTTCGGGCGGCCTGCACGGCGTGGGCGTTTCGGTGGTCAACGCCTTGTCGGATTTCCTGGACCTGCGCATCTGGCGCGACGAAAAGGAACATTACATGCGGTTCCGCAACGGCGACGCCGTGGAGCCGCTCAAGATCGTCGGGGAGGCACCGGGCCGCAAGGGTACGGAAGTCACCTTCCTGCCCTCGCCCGCCACCTTCACCAAGACCGAATTCGACTATGCCACCTTGGAGCACCGCCTGCGCGAGCTCGCCTTCCTCAATTCCGGCGTCAGCATCATCCTGACCGACAAGCGCGGCGTCGAAGTCAAGGAAGCGCATCTGCATTACGAAGGCGGCCTGAAAGCCTTCGTGCAATATCTGGACCGCGCCAAGAACCCGTTGATCCCCGCGCCCGTCATGATCGCCTCGGAAAAGGACGGCATGACGGTCGAGATCGCGCTGACATGGAACGACAGCTATCACGAGAGCACGCTGGCCTTCACCAACAACATCCCCCAACGCGACGGCGGCACCCATCTGGCCGGCTTCCGCGCCGGCCTCACCCGCGTCGTCACCAAATATGCCGACGACATGGGCGGCGCGAAGAAAGACAAGGTGGCGCTGACGGGCGATGACTGCCGCGAAGGACTGACCTGCGTCCTGTCGGTGAAAGTGCCCGATCCGAAATTCTCCTCCCAGACCAAGGACAAGCTGGTCTCCAGCGAAGTGCGTCCGGTGGTGGAAGGCGCACTCATCGACCAGCTGGGCGCCTGGTTCGAGCAGCATCCGGCCGAGGCCAAGGCCGTGGTCGGCAAAGTGGTGGAAGCCGCCACCGCGCGCGAAGCCGCCCGCAAGGCGCGCGAACTGACAAGGCGCAAAGGCGTGCTGGACGGCGCCTCGCTGCCCGGCAAGCTGGCCGACTGCCAGGAACGCGATCCCAGCAAATGCGAAATCTTCATCGTCGAGGGCGATTCCGCCGGCGGCAGCGCCAAGCAGGCGCGCAACCGCTCCAACCAGGCGGTTCTGCCGCTACGCGGCAAGATCCTCAACATCGAGCGCGCCCGTTTCGACAAGATGCTGTCGTCGGACAGTATCGTTTCCCTGATCACGGCGCTGGGTACCGGCATCGGGCGGGAGGAGTTCAATCCCGACAAGCTGCGCTATCACAAAATCATCATCATGACCGACGCGGACGTGGACGGCGCCCATATTCGCACGCTTTTGCTGACCTTCTTCTATCGGCAGATGCCCGAACTGATCGAGCGCGGCCATGTCTTCATCGCCCAGCCGCCGCTTTACAAGGCGGCGCGCGGCAAGTCCGAGCGATATCTCAAGGACGAGAACGAACTCGAGGAATATCTGATCGAGGAAGGCTCGTCTGGGGCCGCCTTCACCTTGCATACCGGCGAGACGGTAACGGGCGCCGATTTCACCACCTTGGTCAACAGCGCGCGCAACGCCGTGGCGGCGCTGGACGGGTTTCCCCGCCATTATCCCCGCTTCGTGCTGGAGCAGGCCGCCATCGCCGGCGCGATGAACCCGGAAATCCTGTCCGATGCCGGTCGCGCCGACGACGCCGCGCGCTATATCGCCCAGCGCCTGGATTCCCTCAGCGAGGAATTCGAGCGCGGCTGGCATGGCGAACCCACGCCCGATGGCGGGCTCAAATTCTGGCGCGAAGTGCGCGGCGTGCGCGAAGCCGTCGCCATCGATGGCGCCCTGATCGGCAGTGCCGATGCCCGGAAACTGGACCGGATGGCGAGCGAGCTGCAGCAGACCTATCTCAAATCCGGAACCTTGAAGCGCAAGGACGAGAGCCGGGAGATCCATTCCCCCACCGCGCTTCTCGACGCCGTCTTTGAATGGGGCCGCAAAGGCCTGGCGCTGCAACGCTACAAGGGCTTGGGCGAAATGAATCCCGAGCAGTTGTGGGAAACCACCCTGGACGAGAACGCTCGCTCGCTTCTGGTCGTCAAGGTTCAGCACGCCGACGAGGCCGGCGAACTCTTCGCCAAGCTGATGGGCGATGTGGTGGAGCCGCGGCGCGAATTCATCCAGGACAACGCGCTTTCAGCCTCCGTGGACATCTAGGACGGCTTCAGCCCGCCCGGGCGCTCACCAACCAGCAGGCGATACCGAGCCGGATATGGCCCGTGCGCGCCAGATGCGATGCCAGCGCCTCGCGCACCGCCTCCTCGACCTTAGCCCGCGTTTCTCCGTCCGCGTCCCGCAGCGCCCGCATCGTCGGTCCCATCAATTGGGTGACCTGGAAGCCAGCCTTGTCGGGGGAGCGGCCAAGGTCCATCAACCCGTCGAACCGCTCGAACCCGACATCGGAAAAACCCGCTTCCCTCAGGATCGTCTCTACCCGCTCGCGGTCCGCGAAAGCGAAAGGGCCCGGCGCATCGGAGCGCACAGGCTTCTGTTCGGGCAGAAGCGGTCTTGCCGCCTTCCATGGCAGCGACACCCATTCATTCTCCTCGACCCCGCGCCAGCACACGAAAGCCAGCCGCCCGCCCTTGGCCATGCTCTTGCGGATATTCCGAAAGGCCGCAACGGGGTCGACGAAGAACATCACCCCGAAACAGGAAAAAATCAGGTCATACTCGGGGGAAAAGGAACAACTCGCCGCGTCGGCTTCCAGAAACGCGACATTGGATGCGCGCG
>JAFKFF010000025.1 GCA_017307315.1 Alphaproteobacteria bacterium | reverse complement strand
GGCCACCGTCTCCTCGAACCCCATTTCGCGCTCCACCAGGCATTCCAGGATGCCATCCAGAATGTCGTAAGGCGGCAGGGAGTCCTGATCGGTCTGGTTGGCGCGCAGTTCCGCGGTGGGCGGCTTTTCGATGATGCGGTCCGGGATCACGGCGCCACCCGGGCCCAGGCCGTCGGCGGGAACATGGGCGTTGCGCCAGCGCGAAAGCGCGAAGACCTCGGTCTTATAGACATCCTTCAGCACATTATAGCCGCCGCACATGTCGCCATAGAGGGTGGCATAGCCGACGCTCATCTCGCTCTTGTTGCCGGTGGTGAGCACCATGGGCCCGAATTTGTTGGAGATCGCCATCAGGATCAGACCGCGGATGCGCGACTGGATATTCTCTTCGGTGGTATCGGCACCTCTGCCCGCGAATACCGGGGAAAGCGTTTCACCCAGGGCGGCGACGGCGCGCTCGATCTCGATGGTCTCGTAGGGCACGCCCAGGCGGCGGGCGCATTCGTCGGCATCGCCCAGGCTTTCGCCGCTGGTATAGCGCGACGGCAGCATCACGCAGCGCACACGGCCTGCGCCCAGCGCATCCACCGCCACCGCCGCCGACAGCGCGGAATCGATGCCGCCGGAAAGCCCCAGCACCACGCCGGGAAAGCGGTTCTTGTTCACATAATCGCGCAGGCCCAGCATCATGGCGTGATAGACCGCGCTTTCGCGGCTCTCGCCCGGCGCTTTTTCGCCGGCCGCGCAGGTCCATCTTCCGTCCGCGCCGCGCGTCCAGTCGCTGACCGCGACCGCTTCGCGCCAGGGCGCCAGCGCCAGCGCCAGCGAGCGGTCGGCGTTGAGAATGAAAGACGCGCCGTCGAACACCAGTTCGTCCTGCCCGCCCAACTGGTTGAGGTAGATCAGCGGCAGGCCGGTGTCGGTCACCCGCGCCACCGCCAGCTGCAGGCGCATGTCTTCCTTGCCCGCCTCGAAAGGCGAGCCATTGGGCACCGCCAGAATCTCCGCCCCCGTCTCGGCAAGGCATTCGCAGACATCCTGGGTCCAGATGTCCTCGCACACCGGCACGCCGATGCGCACGCCCCGCACATTCAGCGGCCCCGGCAGCGGCCCCGCCGCGAAGACGCGCTTCTCATCGAAGACGCCGTAATTGGGCAGATCGTGCTTGAAGCTCTTGGCCGCCACCTGCCCCTCGTCCAGCAGCAGCATGGCGTTGTAGAGCTTGCCGTCTTCCGCCCAGGGCGCGCCGATCAGGATGGCGGGACCCGACTGGGTGTCCCTGGCCAGCTCTTCGATGGCCTGGCGCGCATCGTCCTGCAGCGCTTTCTTCAGCACCAGATCTTCCGGCGGATAGCCGGTGATGAAAAGCTCGGAGAAAAGAAGAAGGTCGGCATCCGGCGCCTGGGCGCGGGCGGCGCGGGCGCGCCTCAGATTGCCCGCGATGTCGCCCATCACGGGATTGAGCTGCGCCAGGGCAATGCGGAAACGGCCGGTCATCGCCGTTGTTTAGAGGCTGAAGGGTAAAAGAAAAAGCCTGCTTCAGGCCGTGGCGGCCATGCGGTAGCGGCCCCGGAGCGCGGGCGGCACCGTGGCGTCGGCGGCTTCCTCGATCAGGAGCGCGGTCTCGACCGCCTGGGCCGCCTGTTCGGGCAGCACCACGGGCGGGATCTCGCCCTTCGCGGCGGCGACGAACGAGTTCACGGCATCGCCCAGGGGATCGCCCATTTCCAGCGCCTCGAGCGGTCGGGGCGTGGTGTTGACGATCTCGCGGGTGAGGAAGTCGATTTCCACCACGCCGTCGGCATAGACGGCGCGGAAGCCGCGCTTGCGGCTGTCGGCGATGCGGCTGGTGTCGAGATAGGCGACGGTGCCGTTGGCGAAGGTCACTTCGGCGGCGACTTCGTCCGCATGCGGACCATATTGGGTGGCGCCGCGCGCCGACACTTCGATCACCGGGCTTTGCACCAGGGTGTGCACCAGGTCGAGGTCGTGGATCATCAGGTCCAGCACGGCGGAGACATCGTCGCCGCGCCCGGTCCAGGGACCGCGGCGCCAGCATTGGATTTCCAGCGGCGCCACATCCTGGTCGAGCAACCCGGTGCGGGCGAAAACGAAGCGTTCCTGATGGCCGACCGTGAGGGTCAGGCCGGTCTTGCGGGCCAGCGCGACCAGCTCGTCGGCTTCCGCCATGGTGGTGGCGATGGGCTTTTCCACCAGCACATGGGCACCCGCGTTCAGGAAGGCGCGCACAATGGGAGCATGGGTGACGGCGGGCGAGCAGACCGAAACCAGGTCCACCTTGCCCAGAAGCTCGCGCCAGTCGGCCACGGCCAGCACATCATATTGGGCGGCGATGGCATGGCGGACTTCCGCGCTGGGATCGGCGACGGCGAAGAGTTCCACGTCCGCCATGGCGCTGTACTTGGCGCAATGGTGACGGCCAAAGGCACCCACGCCAATTACGGCGGCCTTGAGCGGCCCCTGTTCGGGAACACGGCGGCGGATGAACATTCTCAGCCCTTGGCTAACAAACCCGGGCTCCTTAAACCCCCGAGGGAGTCACGGACGCGACTCATAAGATGTTTCGATTTGTGACCGGATGCGAAATATATAGTATTATCATATACTTATATGAAATTCGCCTCTCGGGCCTTTCTTTACCTTAATCCGTAAGCGGATTTTCCTTCCCCTCCGGGGCACGGCAAAGCCGCAACATAGGTTCGAGCGTCCGGGCTGAGACTTTCTTCCCCCGCGCGGCAAAGCCGCTGGCGGGGGAAGATGTCCGCTAGCGGGCTTGCCCGCGTGGCGGACAGATGGGGGCAGGAAAAATCAGGATTCAG
>JAFKFF010000238.1 GCA_017307315.1 Alphaproteobacteria bacterium | reverse complement strand
CAATCCCAAATGGGCGGCGCAACCCTTCGAAGGCCATCTGGTGTTGCGCGAGGTCACCGCGACGCCTGTCGCCCGCCGCGAAACTTTGCCGCCCGGATCGGTGATCGTTCCGCTGGACCAGGTCGCAGCCAATGTGGCGATCGAGCTGTTGGAGCCGGATGCGCCGGATTCTCTGTTGCGCTGGGGAATGATGGATTCGATCTTCGAAGCCAAGGAATATGGCGAGCCACGGGTGGTGGAGAAGTTGGCGCGCGACATGCTGGCCCGCGACCCGGCGTTGAAGACGGAATTCGAGCGGAGGTTGGCTGCCGATGCGGCCTTTGCCGCCAGCCCGCGCGCACGGCTCGCATTCTTCTTTGAGCGCTCGCCCTGGTTTGTCGCCCAGAGAGTCGGGGCCTATCCCGTGTTGCGGCTGGACCGGGCGGAATTGCAGGCTCTGTCGTGGCCGGCGGCCTTGCCCGCTCCCGTCTGCGCGCCGGTCACCGTAGATCCGGACTACTCGGGAATGCGCTGAATTCGGGGCTTTCGGCCGCTTGTACGGCCTCTGCCGCCGGTTCCATGCGTTGAATCCATTCCGGTTATATCCGGCAACCATTTGTTTAAGCTTCCATTATACGTTGCCATGGTCCCAATGGCCGGGCCGGGAATTTGCCGTGAACAGTGAATCGACAGGCGCGGTGATCCGATTCAGCTCCGTAATCGGCACGATCGTCGGCCTATATTTAATTGCGGTTTATGCGTTCGGCGCATCACACGGGGACAGCGGCATTCTGCATTTCGGACGGGATGACATTCTTCCCGGCGATCTGGCCATTTTATCCGCCACCCTGGCTTTGGTGGCCTACCTGATACGCACCCTTATATTGAGTGTGGGTGGCAGCGCCTTCGCGATTATCTCCCATGATTTCCGCAACAAAATCACGGCGAGCAACGTCATATCGGCAATCGCCATATGGCTTTGTTTTGCGGGCGTCATGCTCGCTTACACGCCGATGAAAAGCATGATCGCGAATGTGCGGGGCTTTCCCCTGGATCACGCTCTTGCCGGTCTCGATCGCGATCTGTTCGGCATGGATGCCTGGCGCATCACCAATCCGGTTTTCGGTTCACCGCTCGTGATGGCGTTCCTGCAATTTTGCTACACGCTGTGGTTTCTGCTGATGTGGTGCAGTATTATTTTTAGCATGTTCCTGGGCAGAAAGGTTCTGCGCTGGCGATACAGCATCGCCTTCTTTCTCTGCTGGATTCTGATCGGATCGCTTGCCGCCTATCTTCTCGCCTCCGCCGGTCCTTGTTTCTATGATTTGGCTTTTCACGACCCTCATTTCTCCGATTTGATGGATCATTTGCGGCGGTCCGACGCGGTGCTGCGCCAGATCTCGCCGAAATTGGGACTGCAGTCGCTGGACGTGCAGAACATGCTGTGGAATGGATACGTAAATCACACGGATGAATTTGGCATAGGCATATCGGCGATGCCTTCGATGCATGTCGCGTCATCCTGTCTGATGGCGTTGGGCGCCTACCAAATTTCCAAGCCTCTGGGCCGCGCCATGGCGGTTTTCGCGGCGCTGATTTGGATCGGCTCCATTCAGCTCGGCTGGCATTATGCGGTAGACGGCATCGTGGGTGCCGCGATGACGTTCGCGATCTGGCGAATGGCCGGCGCGATCACCACGCGCTTCATTTTGCGCGAAGCTGGCGGTGCGGCGTCGGCCGCTCCGGACGCCGAAGTGGTGCCGGTGCGATAGGGCGGCAAAGCCGTCATTCGCCCGGCCGTCGCAAGACGCGAGCTGCCGTGCCAAGCCCTTGCTCCGGCGCCATTGGTGCATTAGAGGCATTTGTATGGCTGGCGGCCCGATATTTTCCGTTGGCCGCCTCTCCAGATTTCGAGTTCCAATGAGTATCGGCACGGTCAAGTTTTTTAACGCCAGCAAGGGCTTCGGTTTTGTTACGCCCGATGGCGGCGGTCCGGATATTTTTCTTCCCTCGGCGAGCGTGGCGTCCTCCGGCTTGGCGAATGTGAAGCCGGGTCAGCGCGTGACGTTCGAGCAGGCGCCAGACCCCAAAGGCGCGAAAATCGTTTCTTTGAAGGTGATCGCGGAAGCGGTGCCCCGCGCGCCCGCGCCGGTCGCAGAGCGCGTGATGGTTTTTTGCGACTTCTCATCACCAGCCGCCGCCGAGATTCTGGAAGCGGCTGGCGGGAGCGGCCTTCAGGTCGTGCCGTGGGACTATATGGTAACGCCGCTCAGCATCGAGCAGCTTCGACGCCTGTCGCATCAGATCAACGAGACGGGCCAGACCCTGGTGCGCCGCTACGATCCCTTGTTCCTGGCCCTTCAACTCGATGACCGCTTTATCGGCATCCAGGAATTCTGGACTGGCATTATCGAGCATCCCACGCTGATCAATGGGCCGGTTCTGGTTCGCGGCAACACCGCGCGCATCTGCAAAACAGCTTCCGAGGTTCGCGCTTTTCTGAAGTGGGACGGCGCGGACGCGGCTGTCAAATCCAAGGCACTGTCGCCGCGGGTTGCCATGATATTGCGGGGTGAGGCGCCCCCTCCTGTTTCGGATGCTGTTCTCGAACGATCTGAGATCAAGCCACCGGTAGCGCCGCAGGCTCCGAAGGCGGCAACAAAGCCCAAGAAAAAAACGGCCAGGCAACCTGCAAAGCCGAACCGGAAGGCTGCGGGTCCTGCCAAAACGAAAAAAGCCGCAAGGACGTCGACGGCGCCAAAAAAGACGCACAAGCCGGTGAAGAAAAAGGCGAAGAAGAAAGCCGACGAGTCCGATGATGCTGAGGAGAAGGTGCGCTTGCATGATAAAAAATCCGCAACTCAACGTGCTTATCAC
>JAFKFF010000237.1:2878-3554 GCA_017307315.1 Alphaproteobacteria bacterium | reverse complement strand
CCGCGTCGCGTGAACTGCTCCGCCGTCCAGCCGTGCTGGCCGCCATGCGAGTTGACGCCGTGGCAGATCACCACGACCGCGCGCGCCGGTGCCTCGGGCAGCCAGGAGCGCAGGTGGATTCCGACGCCGCCGCTGCTGAAGTCTTCCTCGATCATCGTCGCATGTCCCCTGTTGCGTCTGTTGCGTCTGTTGCGTCCCGGACCGGCATCCCTCGCCGCGAATGAAGGTGCGAGGTCCCGGTGCCTCGCAGCACAGTGGCCGGGCCGCGCGGCTTCGGGTATGACGGGCAGTGTCAAATTCTTGGCCGGAAGTGACAAAGATGGGCTGGTCGGGCGAGACCAAGCCCCAGCCGCGGGTACGCACCTTCCACAAGGGCAACAACACTTACATCGTCAGTGACCTCACCGAGGAGGACTTCGACGAATATTACAACGGTTTCGCCAACCGCGTGCTGTGGCCGATCCTGCATTACCGGCTGGACCTGGCGGAATTTTCCCGCCGCGACCTGTCGGGCTATCTGCGCGTCAACGAGCATTTCGCCGACGAGCTGGTCAAGGCGCTTCGGCCCGACGATCTGGTCTGGGTACATGACTATCATCTGATCCCGCTGGCCAAGGCGCTGCGCGAACGCAACCTGGGCAACCGGGTCGGCTTTTTCCTGCACACGCCGATGCCG
>JAFKFF010000237.1:0-2871 GCA_017307315.1 Alphaproteobacteria bacterium | reverse complement strand
GCCATTACGATCTGGTGGGATTCCAGACCGACAATGACGCGGCGAATTTCGCCCGCTACCTCGCCAACGAGCTGGGCATGCCGTCACACATTTCCCGCCGCCTGGGCACCGGCGACCGGGTGATGCGCATCGGCACGTTTCCGGTGGGGGTCGAGACGCGGCAGTTCAACCGGCTGGCGCGGCGCGCGGTGAAGACCGAGCTGGTGCGCAAGGTGATGAAGAGCATTCCCGGCGCCCTGATGATCGGCGTCGACCGGCTGGATTATTCCAAGGGTATCGCGCTCCGGCTGGAGGCCTATGAGCGGTTCCTGGCCGCCAATCCCGGCTGGCACGGCAAGATCACCTATCTGCAGATCACCCCCAAGAGCCGCTCCCAGATCAAGGAATATGCCGAGATGGAAAGCGCGGTGAACGCCATGGCCGGGCGCATCAACGGCACCTATTCCGACGCTTCCTGGTCGCCGATGCGTTACGTCAACCGGCCCTACAGCCGCACCGCCCTGTCGGGCCTTTACCGCGGCGCGCGGGTGGGCCTGGTGACGCCCTTGCGCGACGGCATGAATCTGGTGGCCAAGGAATATGTCGCGGCCCAGGATTCGGGTGATCCGGGCGTTCTCATCCTTTCGCGCTTTGCCGGCGCGGCTGCGGAATTCCGCGAAGGCGCGCTTCTGGTCAATCCCTACGATCCCGACGCGGTGGCGGCGGCGATCGCGCGCGCCATGGCGATGCCGCTGGCCGAGCGCAAGTCCCGCCATGCGGCGCTCTCCGCGACTTTGTTGCGCAACGATATCTCGAAATGGGGCGACAAGTTCCTGTCCTCCCTGATGGGGACCAAGGAGTTCAGGCTCAAGGACGGCACCCATCCGCGGTCCCGGCTCGAGACCCACGCCATTCGTCACTGATCGTTATTGCCGCACGCGGAAGTGAAGGCGTCCGTCCTGGCGCTTGCCGTCATGGCCGACGGAATGCCAGCTCAGCAGGTATCGGCCGGGCGGAAGTCGCCCGGGCCTCAAGGTCATGCTGCGTCCGCTGAAGTGGACCGGCTCGCCGGTAAGGTTGCGCCCCTCCTTGTCCAGCACCATGGCGCCGGAGAAAGCAGGCTCCGGCGCTTCGCTGAAGGTCAGCACGATCCGGCGCGGGGATTTGACCTTGGCGCCGTTGGCGGGAACGGACCGGATCAGATGCGCGCTGGCAAAAGCGGGCGCCGCGACGAGGCACAGCATCGCCACGCAGGACAGAAACCTCATGAAAGACACCTGAAGCCGCGCCGGTGTTCTAGACCTGCCGGGCACGCTCCGCCAGCCCGGTTCAGGCGGCGTCGTGAAAGATGATCCCCACGGTATAGCGCGCGCCCGCGCGCAACGCGCTGACCCCATGCCGGTGGTTGACGCTATAGGTGCCCCGGCTTCCCTGCGCGGGACGACGATGGACGGCAAAGGCGACGGCGTCGCCTTGCTCCAGCGGCACCACGGCGGCGCGCGACTGCATGCGGGGGCGCTGCTCGGTCATCACGAATTCGCCGCCGGTGAAGTCCTTTTCCGGCCGGGAAAGAAGGATCGCCACCTGGATGGGAAAGACGTGCGGACCGTAAAGGTCCTGATGCAGGCAATTGTAATCGTCCTTGCCGTATTTCAGCAGCAGCGGCGGCGGCCGAGTCTGGCCGGCCTGGTGGCAGCGGTCGAGAAAGGCCGCGTGGCTGTCCGGATAGCGGGTGTCGTCGCCATGACGCTCCGCCCAGCGGTTGGCGATGGGCGCCAGACGGGCGTACAGCGCGGGCCGAAGCGCCGCCACCGGATCGGGCAGGGGATAGGAAAAATATTTGTATTCGCCGCGCCCGAAGCCATGTCGCGCCATGATCACATGGCTGCGGAAAACATCCTTGTCGTACAATCCGCGCAGCCGGGCGGCCTCAGGCGCGTCGAGCAGGCCGGGCAGAAGCGCCCAACCCTGCGCGTCCAGGCTGGCGGCGGCGCCGGTCCAATCCAGCGCCGCCAGGCGGGAAAGTGCCTTCACGCCGCTTCCTCGCGCGCCAGCAATTGCTTCTTGCGGGCCACGCCCCAGCGATAGCCGGAAAGCCCGCCATCGGTCTTCACCACCCGGTGACAAGGGATGGCGATCGCCAGAGTGTTGGCGGCGCAGGCCTGGGCCACGGCGCGGACCGCGCTGGGTCTGCCGATCTTGCGCGCGATCTCGGCATAGCTGGCGGTCTTGCCCGCCGGGATCGCGGTCAAGGCTTTCCACACGCGCTGCTGGAAGGCGGTGCCGCGAATGTCGAGCGGCAAGTCCAGGTCCTTGCGCGGTTGTTCCACCAGTCCCACCACGCGCGCCACCAGTTTTTCGAACTTGGCGTCGCCCCCGACCAGCCGCGCCTTGGCGAAGCGATCCTGCAGGTCGCGAAGCAGTTTTTCCGGATCATCGCCCAGGAGGATGGCGCAGACGCCCTTTCCGCTCGCCGCCACCAGCAGCGCGCCCAACGAGGTGCCGGCGATGGCGAAGCGGATCTCTTCATGCGCGCCGCTGGCGCGGTAGCGGGTGGGCGTCATGCCGAGCAACGCCTTGGACTTCTCGTAGAAGCGGCTGCCGGAATTGTAGCCGGCGTCATAGATCGCTTCGGTGACGCTGGCGCTGTTGCGCAAGCCGTCGCGCACCTTGCTGCCGCGATGGGCCGCCGCATAATCCTTGGGGGTGAGGCCCGTCACCGCCTTGAAGACGCGGTGGAAATGATGCGGGCTGAGGCCGGCCCTGGCGGCCAGGGCCTTCAAGGACGGCGTCTCTTCGCTGGCGGCGATACGGCGGGCGGCGGCCGCCACCTTGGCGGCATGCGGGGCCTCGCGGCCCAGATCCGGCTTGCAGCGCTTGCAGGCGCGAAAG
>JAFKFF010000236.1 GCA_017307315.1 Alphaproteobacteria bacterium | reverse complement strand
GGATTGGTGTCGATCCATTTCTGCGGCACCAGCACCATGTTGGCGTAGCCGGGATAGCCGTAGTCGGCCAGGAGGAAAACCTTGGGCTTGAAATGGGCCTGCTGCTCGATGGTGAAAGGCTCGCTGGTGAGATAGCCCTCCTGGATGGCGTTGGGATCGACCAGAAACGGCGCCAGATTGAAGGTATATTTGCGGATCTGGCGGTCGCTGAATTTCCAGCGCGCCTTCAGCCAGGGCCAGAAGCTGGTCATCGCCGCATCCGAGATCATGATCGGGCGACCCTGCATCTCCGACAGCGAGGTGAGATCGCGGCGCGGATGGCTGATCAGGACCTGCGGGTCCTTCTGGAAGATCGCCATCACCGCGCGGAGCGGCACGTTCTGCTTCACCAGATTCATGGCAATGAAGCTGTTGGAGCCGATGCCGAAATCCGCCGCCCCGCCCGCCAGAAGCTGTGGCACGTTCACTTGCGCCCCGCCCTCGCGGATGGTGACGTCGAGGCCGCGCTTGGCATAAAGGCCCTCGGCCAGCGCCATGTAGAAGCCGCCATGCTCGGCCTGGGCCTTCCAGTCGGTCACGAAAGTAATGTGCGTGCGCGCGGGCTGCGCCGCCGCGGGCGCGATCAGAAGGCAGAGGAACAAGGCTATAAGCGTGCGCATCGTCCGCTTATAGCACGCACCCGGATGTAGCGAAGGCCGAAGCGAGTTCAGGTCCGCCTCCCCCGTGCATGCAAAGCATGCTGACGGGGGAGTGCCCGTAGCTGGCTCTCGAGCCAGCGAAGGGCGAGGGGGTTAAGAAAAGGCCGGAGGGGGTATTCAACGATCCCGATCGCGTGGCCGGCGGTCGCTGTCGTCATCGTCGTCTCCGAAGAGCCAGCCGAAGACGCGGTCGAAGCCGTTGCGGCGGTGGCGCTCCTCCGGGGGAAGCGGCGGCGGCTCGATCTGGGCGAGCGCCGATGTCGCCTCGTCGTCGCCCATCGTCACCTGTCCGTAAGGCGTGCCCGAGACCAGCACGTCGGGATAGTTTGGCGGTTCGGGCGGCGAGCGATCCAGCGGTGTCAGTGCACGGCCCTTTTCCGCTGTCAGCATCGCGGCTTTCCAGATCTGGGCGGGCAGGGTGCCGCCGGTGACGCCACGGGTGGGGGAATTGTCGTCATTGCCCACCCACACCGCCGTCACATAATCGGTGGTGAAGCCGACGAACCAGGCGTCCTGCGAATTCTGGGTGGTGCCGGTCTTGCCGGCCGCCTCGCGCCCGCCGAGCGAGGCGCCGCCGCCGGTGCCCGTCGCCACCACATTCCACAGCATCGCCACCAGATCGCGGTCGATCACATGATCGATGACGCGCTGGGGCTTGGGGGTGGCGCGGCGGTAAAGCACCTTGCCGCCCACATCGTCCACCTCGGTGATGAAATAGGGCTCGGCGCGCAGGCCCCCATTGGCGAAGGCGGCATAGGCGGCGGTCAATTCCAGCGGGGTGACTTCGCTGGTGCCCAGCGCCAGCGAGGCATTGGGTTCGAGCGGCGAGGTGATGCCGACGCGCTTGGCCACCGCGACCACCTTCGCCACGCCCACTTCCTGCGCCAGGTTGACGGTGATGGTGTTGACCGAATGGGCCAGCGCATCGGCGAGGGTCAGAGTGCCGTAATAATGATCGCCGAAATTCTGCGGCCGATAGCCGTTGATATCGACGGCTTCGTCGTCGCGCAGGTCCCAGGGCGAAAGCCCGTCTTCCAGCGCCGCCAGATAGACGAAAGGCTTGAAGGCGGAGCCGGGCTGGCGGCGGGCCTGGACGGCGCGGTTGAACACCGAGGTCTGGTAATCGACCCCGCCCAGGAGCGCGGCGACCGCGCCATCGGGCTTCATCATCACCACGGCGGCTTGCGATGTCCTGGTGCGCTTGCCGGACTTCGCCAGGACGCGCGCGGCGGCTTGCCGCGCGCCTTCCTGCAGCTTCGGCTCCAGGGTGGTGTGAACGATCAGGTCGGCATTGGGCTTGGCGCCCGCGCCGGCCGCCAGATCCTTGGCCTGGTCGGCGGCGGTGTCGAGAAAGTAGTTGCGCGCATTGAGCTGGGTGCGGTCCACGATCACGGCGGGATGGGCGCGGGCTTCGCTGGCGGCTTCGTCGCTGACCGCGCCGGTCGCTTCCATCGCGTCCAGCACCAGGCTGGCGCGCTGCTGCGCCTTCAGAAGATCGCGGCGGGGCGAGAACACTGACGGCGCGCGGGTCAGTGTCGCCAGCATCGCGGCCTGGGCCAAGGTGAGCTTGCGCGCCGAAGTGCCGAAATAGACCCGCGCGGCGCCGTCCACGCCATAGGCGCCCGAGCCCAGATAGATGCGGTTGAGATAAAGCTCCAGGATCTGTTTCTTGCTGAGCGACTTTTCCAACCCCGCAGCATCGACAAGCTCGGTGAGCTTGCGCGACATGGTGCGTTCCTGCTGGGTGTAGACGATCTTGGCGGTCTGCTGGGAAATGGTGGAGCCGCCCGCCACCCAATGGCCGGCGCGCAAATCCAGCAGCAGCGCGCGGAGCAGCCCCTTGGGATCGATGCCGTTATGGGCATAGAAGCGTCGGTCCTCCATGGCGATGAAGGCGGCGGGAAGATAGGCCGGCATCTCTTCCAGCTTCAGCCGATCGCCCACCACCGCGCCGCGATGGCCCACGACATCGCCGTCGGCATCCAGGAAGGTGAAGGCCATGGGACGGTTGACGCTGTAGAGATCGACCGATGGATCGAGCGGCGGCGCGAACAGCCCCAGGAAAGACGGCAGCAGATAAAGAAGAGAGGCAGGCACCACCAGCGCGGGGAGGATGAGGGTGGCGGCGGGCACCATTCGGTCGGCGAGCCGCAAAGCTGCGCGCATCATCTGC
>JAFKFF010000235.1 GCA_017307315.1 Alphaproteobacteria bacterium | reverse complement strand
CTGGGACGGTTGGTGCGATGAGGCTGTTCGTGGCGCTCGCCATTCCGCCGCAGGTGGCGCAAAGCATCATGCTGATCCAGGGCGGCGTTCCCGGCGCGCGTTGGCAGACGCGCGAGCAACTGCATCTTACCTTGCGCTTCATCGGGGAGGTGGATGGCCGTGACGCAGCCATGCTGGACGACGCGCTGGCGGGGATCCAGGCGCCGGCTTTCGACCTTCAGCTTCATGGCGTGGGGCAGTTCGGCAACAAGCAACCGCACGCGCTTTGGGCGGGCGTTCGCAAGTCCGAGGCGCTGGAACATCTGCAGCGCAAGGTCGACAATGCCATCCGCCGCGTCGGCCAACCTCAGGACGCGCACAAATTCGCTCCGCATGTGACCTTGGCACGGCTGCGCAATCCCGAAAGCGCCAAGCTGATCGAATGGCTGACGCACAACGCGCTGTTCACCAGCGCGGAATTTCCCATCGGCGCGTTTCATCTTTATTCCAGCCGCCTGACCAGCGACGGCAGCGTCTATGCGGTGGAACGGGATTATCCCTTGGAGGGTGAAAATGACCAAATTGCCGATTGAAAATCTGAGGACCGCCCTGAAGCGGCTGCCCGATTGGCGCCTGGCGGATGGGCGGGAAGCCATTACCCGCCAATATCGGTTCGTGGATTTCGATGCCGCCTTCGCCGTCATGACCCGCGTGGCGCTGCTGGCGTCGAAGATGGACCACCATCCCGAATGGTTCAATGTCTACAATAAGCTCGATGTCACCCTGGCGACACATGATGCGGGCGGGGTGACGCAAAAAGACATCGACCTGGCGCTGGCGATGGACGGCTATGCCGCGCTCATGTCGGGCGGGCGAGCCTGATCCCCCAGCGGTTCGCGCCCCAGAGCAGGATGCTGCCCACGAGGGGCGACAGGATCGCGGCGACCATGAACCACCAGAAGGGATGGCGCAGCGACAGTTTCGCGGCATAGGCGACGCCGATGGACATCAGGATCCAGACAAAGATGAACATCAGGTCTTGGCGTTTCGGACGAGGTCCTCGACCACGGAAGGATCGGCGAGGGTGGAGATGTCGCCCAGGCTCTTGGTCTCGCCCTCGGCGATCTTGCGCAGGATGCGGCGCATGATCTTGCCCGAGCGGGTCTTGGGCAGACCCGGGGCGAACTGAATCACGTCCGGCTTGGCGATCGGCCCGATTTCGTCGCCGACGAATTTCCGCAATTCTTCGGCGAGGGCATCGCTCGCCGGAATGCCGTCCTTGAGCGTGACATAGGCATAGATGCCCTGGCCCTTGATGTCGTGGGGATAGCCCACCACGGCGGCCTCCGCCACCTGGACATTGCCCACCAGTGCGCTTTCCAGCTCCGCCGTGCCGAGACGATGGCCGGAGACGTTGATCACGTCGTCGACCCGGCCGGTGATCCAGTAATAGCCGTCTTCGTCCCGCCGGCAGCCGTCGCCGGTGAAGTATTTGCCCGGATAGGTCTTGAAGTAAGTGTCCACAAACCGGCGATGATCGCCATAGACGGTGCGCATCTGGCCGGGCCAGGAGCGGGCGATACAGAGATTGCCGGTGACCGCGCCCTCCAGCACATTGCCGTCCGCATCCACGATCTCGGGCACGATCCCGAACAGGGGCTTGGTGGCCGAACCGGGCTTCAAGGCCGTGGCGCCCGGCAAAGGCGAGATCAGGATCCCGCCGGTCTCGGTCTGCCACCAGGTGTCCACGATCGGGCAGCGCCCTTCGCCCACCACCCGGTGATACCAAAGCCAGGCCTCCGGATTGATCGGCTCGCCCACGCTGCCCAGAAGCCGTAACGACGACCGGCTGGTCTTCTTCACCGGCGCATCGCCCTCGCGCATCAACGCCCTTATCGCCGTCGGCGCGGTGTAGAAGATGTTGACCTTGTGCTTGTCGATCACTTCCCAGAAGCGGGATGTGCTGGGGTAGTTGGGAACGCCCTCGAACATCAAGGTGGTGGCGCCGTTGGCGAGCGGGCCATAGACGATATAGCTGTGCCCGGTCACCCAGCCGACATCGGCCGTGCACCAATAGACATCGCCTTCATGGTAATCGAAGACATAGTGATGGGTGGCGGCGGCATAGAGCAGATAACCCCCCGAAGTGTGCAACACCCCCTTGGGCTTGCCGGTTGAGCCGGAGGTGTAAAGGATGAAGAGCGGGTCTTCGGCGCCCATCGCCTCGGCCGGGCAGTCGGCCGAAACCTTGGCCGCTTCCTCATGATACCAGCGGTCGCGGCCGTCCTGCATCGAGACCTTGCCGCCGGTGCGCTTGACCACGATCACGTCGGCGACGCCCCCGGCCTTCTTCAAGGCTTCGTCGGTGTTGGCCTTGAGCGGCACCGGACGGCCGGCCCGAAGGCCCTCATCGGCGGTGATCACGATCTTGGAATCGCAGTCCACGATCCGCCCCGCCAGGCTGTCCGGGGAAAACCCTCCGAACACCACCGAATGCACCGCCCCGATCCGGGCGCAGGCCAGCATCGCATAGGCCGCTTCCGGGATCATCGGCAGGTAGATGGTGACCCGGTCGCCCTTCTTGACGCCGCGGGCCTTCAGCACATTGGCGAAGCGGCAGACTTCCTCATGCAGCTGGCGATAGCTGATCTTCTTGCTGTCCTTGGGATCGTCGCCTTCCCAGATGATCGCGGTCTGGTTGCCCCTTTTGGCCAGGTGCCGGTCGATGCAGTTGGCCGCGACGTTCAGCGCCCCATCCTCGAACCAGCGGATATGCAGGTCCTTGGCGTCGAAAGAGACATCGCTGACCTTGGTGAAAGGCTTCAGCCAGTCCAGCCGTCCGGCTTCCTTGCCCCAGAACCCCTCCGGGTCCTCGACCGAGGCGCCATACCGCG
>JAFKFF010000234.1 GCA_017307315.1 Alphaproteobacteria bacterium | reverse complement strand
ATCCCCTTCCCTCGCGCTCGCTACCGCTCGCGCTCGCCGGGGATGACATTCTGGGTCTGCATCGCTATAACCCGCGCGCTCTTTGAACCTGCTGACCTCAATCCCCGCGTCCCCGCTTTTTCCGAAAGCGCGGCCGATCCTAGAAGGCGTGTTTGCCATGTCGAAAATTGCCGGTAACGAAATCCGCCCGGGCGCGATGATCGAGCATCAGGGATCGCTTTGGATTGCGGTCAAGACCCAGGCGGTCAAGCCGGGCAAGGGCGGCGCCTACAACCAGGTCGAACTCAAGAATATCGAATCCGGCACCAAGCTGAACGAGCGCTTCCGTTCGTCGGAGATGGTGGAGGAAATCCATCTCGACAAGAAGGATTTCCAATTCCTCTTCGCGAGCGACTCAATGCTCACCTTCATGGACATGGAAAGCTATGAACAGATCGAGCTGGCGACCGATTTCGTGGGTGACCAGGCGCAGTTCCTCACCGACGGCATGAAAGTGATGCTGCGGCTGCATGAGGGTCGCCCGCTTTCCATCCAGCTTCCCAATCAGGTCACCGTCACCGTGGCCGAAGCCGATCCGGTGCTCAAAGGCGGCACCGCCGCGCCGTCCTTCAAAAGCGCGGTGCTGGAGAATGGCCTGAAGATTCAGGTCCCTCCCTTTATCGGCGCGGGCGAGAAAATCATCGTCAACACCGAAGACGGCACCTATGTGCGCCGGGCGGAAAGCTGATGGCTTATATCTCTCCGGCACTAAATGTGATGGTCGCGGCTGCTCGAAAAGCCGGCCGCCCCCTGATCCGCGATTTCGGCGAACTGGAAAACCTCCAGATCTCGATGAAGGGTCCCGCCGATTTCGTCACCACCGCCGACAAGCGCACCGAGCGCATTCTGATCGAGGAATTGACCAAGGCGCGTCCCGGCTACGGCTTTCTGGGCGAGGAAGGCGGCGTGGTCGAAGGCAAGGACAAGACCCATCGCTTCATCATCGATCCCATCGACGGCACCACCAATTTCATGCACGGCATTCCCCAATTCGCGATCTCGATCGCGCTGGAGCGCGAAGGCCAGCTGGTGTCGGGGGTTGTCTACAATCCCGTCACCGACGATCTGTTCATGGCCGAGAAAGGCCATGGCGCTTTCCTCAACGACAAGCGGTTGCGGGTCGCCGCGCGCAAGGAACTGGGCCCTGCGGTGATCGGCACCGGCTTGCCCTTCATGGGCAAGGAAGGCCATGCCCGCGCCTCAGCCGAAATGGCGGCGGTGATGAATGTGACGGCGGGCATAAGGCGCATGGGCGCGGCCTCGCTGGATCTGGCCTATGTCGCGGCGGGCCGTTTCGACGGCTTCTGGGAACATGGGTTGCAGGCCTGGGACATGGCGGCGGGTATCCTGCTGGTCAAGGAAGCGGGCGGCGTCATCACCGACATGAATGGCGGCGAACAGATGCTGACCAAAGGCAATGTCATCTGCGCCAACGAGCATCTGCACCCGCAACTGCTCAAGGTGCTGAAGAGCGTCAAGCCGTCCTAGAACTTTTCTCACCATGGCCGGCTTCCGAGCCGGCCATCCAGGGTCGGGAACGCGGCACGATGGATGGGCGGGCCAAGCCCGCCCATGGTGAGAATGATTTGATGATTCAGAACCTCAAAACTCAATCACCGTGCGGATGCTTGTCCCCGCATGCATCAGGTCGAAGGCTTCGTTGATCCGCTCCAAGGGCAGCCTGTGCGTGATCAGGGGATCGATTGCGATCTTCTTGTCCATGTACCAATCGACGATGCCCGGCACTTCGGTGCGCCCGCGCACGCCACCGAAGGCCGTGCCTTTCCAGACGCGCCCCGTCACCAGCTGGAAGGGCCGGGTCTTGATCTCCTGCCCCGAACCGGCGACGCCGATGATCACCGACACGCCCCAGCCGCGATGGGTGCATTCCAGCGCCTGGCGCATCAGATCGACGCTGCCCACGCATTCGAAGGAATAATCCGCCCCGCCGCCGGTCAGTTCGACCAGATGGACGACCAGATCGCCCTTCACATCTTTCGGATTGACGAAATGGGTGAGGCCGAATTGCCGCGCCAGCGCTTCACGCGCCGGGTTGAGATCGACGCCCACGATCATGTTCGCGCCCGCCATGCGCGCACCCTGCACCACATTGAGGCCGATGCCGCCCAGACCGAACACCACCACATTGGCGCCGGGCTCGACCTTGGCGGTCTTGATCACCGCGCCGACCCCGGTGGTGACGCCGCAGCCGATATAGCAAGCCCTGTCGAACGGCGCGTCCTTGCGGATCTTGGCCAGCGCGATCTCCGGCAACACGGTGAAATTCGAGAAAGTGGAGCAGCCCATATAGTGGAAGATGGGCTGACCCTTGATGGAGAAGCGGCTGGTGCCATCCGGCATCAGACCTTTGCCTTGCGTGGCGCGGATCGCGGTGCAGAGATTGGTCTTGTGCGAGGTGCAACTTTTGCACTGGCGGCATTCGGGCGTGTAGAGCGGGATGACATGGTCGCCCGGCGTCACGCTGGTGACACCCGCGCCCAGCTCACGCACGATGCCCGCGCCCTCATGGCCCAGAATGGCGGGGAACAGGCCTTCGGGATCGGCGCCGGAACGGGTGAATTCGTCGGTGTGGCAGACGCCGGTGGCCTTGATCTCGACCAGCACTTCGCCCGCCTTGGGCCCTTCCAGATCGACCTCCTCGATCACCAGAGGCTGGCCCGGCCCATAAGCGACAGCGGCACGCGTTTTCATGAATACCCCTCTTAGGAACACACCGACTTTCTTCCCCCCGCGCGGCAAAGCCGCTGGCGGGGGAAGATGTCTGCTAGCGGGCTTGCCAGGGCGTAGGCGTGAGCCGGAGCACAAAGCCCGCTGGCAGACAGATGGGGG
>JAFKFF010000233.1 GCA_017307315.1 Alphaproteobacteria bacterium | reverse complement strand
GGTGGCGGTGGACGTATCAAGCGTCATCCGCGCGTCACCGGACAGCTTCCGCGTCGCCTGGACCGAGCGCCGCTATCAGGACGGCAGCCTCGCCGCCACCGAACGCTGGTCGGCGATCCTCACCATCGCCGTGCAACCGCCTCGCACGCCGGACGCACTTCGCAAGAATCCGCTCGGCGTATTCGTCAATGCCCTCAACTGGTCAAAGGAGCTGTCGCAATGACCGGCCTTCCCGTCCGGCGCGCCGTCACCGCCGCGCTGCTCGTTTCCGCCTCCACACTCGCCGGCTGCGCCACTACGTCCGCCCGGCCGCCAGCCATCGCTTACGACGATCCGCCGCGCGAGGTGGCCGCGACGCCGACCGCGGAACCCCCGCGCCCGGTGGAGATCGTTACTATTCCTGAACCGCTGCCGCTTCCCGGTCAGCTCAAGCCATTGCCGGATACGCCTCGCGCATCGGAGCCTGCCGATCCCCGTAGGCGCATCGGCGACGCAAACGCCGCCGCGCGGGTGCAGCCGGCGCGTGACGGCTTTCTCAATGCCATCCAGCAATATCCCTGGACGGACGGCGCGCTCTATCAGGTCTATACCGCGCCCGGCCAAGTGACGGACATCGCCTTGCAGGAGGGCGAGCAGCTCGTTGGACCGGGGCCAGTCGCGGCCGGTGACACGGTTCGTTGGATCATCGGCGACACGATCAGCGGCGCGGGCGCGACGGCGCGCGTCCATATCCTCGTCAAGCCGACGCGGCCAGACCTCGCCACCAACCTCGTCATCAATACTGATCGGCGCACCTATCATCTGGAGCTACGCGCGACGCCTGCGACCTACATGGCCTCGGTGTCGTGGACCTACCCGCAAGATCAGCTCATCGCGCTACGCGGCGGCAACATCGCCGCTGCGGCGGTCGCGCCGGCGGCGACCGGCGTGGATGTGACTTCGCTCAATTTCCGCTATCGCATCGAGGGCGACCGCGCGCCGTGGCGTCCCGTTCGTGCGTTCGACGACTCAGGGCAGGTATTCATCGAGTTTCCCGCCGGGATCTCGCAGGGCGAGATGCCGCCGCTATTCGTAACAGGCGCGGCCGGAGATGCCGAGCTGGTCAACTATCGCGTGCAGGGCCGCTACATGGTGGTGGACCGGCTGTTCGCCGCCGCCGAGCTGCGCCTGGGCGATCGCCGCAGCGAGCAGCGCGTCCGCATCGTGCGCGACGACGGACGGGAGCGGCGGCCGTGAACGATCGCACCGACAATCCTTCCGCCGAGCCGGTCGCGCCGCAGCCGGTTCCCGCCGATTCAAGGTCATTTCAGCTTCGAGGCGATCCGCCTCGCGTCATGCGTCTATCCCGCAAGGCGCTGACAGTTATAGGCGTGGCCGCCGGTCTCGGTATCGGCGGCTCGCTGATCTACGCCCTCAAGCCGGCAGGCGAACGACAGGCGGAAGAACTCTACAACACCGAGAGCCGCGCCACGGCCGAGACCATCACCTCGGGTCCGAGGGACTATGCTCAGGCACCGCGCCTCGGGCTGCCGCTTCCCGGCGATCTCGGCGGCCCGATCGTGTCCGCCCAGCAGCGCGGCGAGAACGTGCCAGTGCCGCCGATCGGCACGCAACCGGGTCAGCCCGATCCGCGCGCGCAAGCCGAGGAGGCTGCACGCCAGCGCGCCCAGCAGGAACGCGAGGCTGCCCGCATGAGTGGCGTGTTCCTCGGCGGGAATGCGGGCAACGCCGGAGCCGCGACGGCCCCATCGCTGATCTTGCCCGACCAAGCCGCGCAGCCATCGCAGCAGGCGAGCGCAGCGCAGGGCGACCAAGCTGGCCGACGCGCCTTCATGGCCCAGGCGTCGAACCAGCGCACGGTGAGCGCGGAGCGGCTGACCGCACCCGCGTCGCCCAACATCGTGCAGGCCGGCAGCATCATCCCGGCCGCGCTCATCACCGGGATCAGGTCCGACCTTCCCGGCCAGATCACGGCGCAGGTTACGCAGAACGTCTATGACAGCCCGACGGGCCACATTTTGCTCATCCCGCAGGGTGCCCGGCTGATCGGCGAATACGACAGCGAGATCACCGCCGGGCAGACTCGCGTGCTCCTTGCCTGGGATCGCCTCATCATGCCGGACGGGCGCTCGATCGTTCTCGAGCGCCAGCCAGGCGCGGACGGCGCTGGCTTCGCGGGCCTACAGGACCGCGTGAATCAGCATTGGGGCAATCTTCTCAGAGCCGCCGCGGTCTCTACGCTGCTCGGCGTAGGCGCCGAGCTTGGCGCGGACAGTGAGGACGACCTAACCCGCGCGCTCCGACGTGGCTCGCAGGACACGATCAATCAGACCGGCCAGCAGATCGTGCGGCGGCAGCTCAACGTGCAGCCGACCCTAACCATTCGGCCGGGCCATCCATTGCGCGTGGTCATCACCCGCGACCTGGTGCTCGAACCTTTTGGAGCGACACGATGACGAAATTGAAGCTGGGGCCGTTGGTGGACGATCGGCCTGTCAAACTGACCGTGGAATTACCCGCTGGGGTCCACCGCGATCTCGTCGCCTATGCCGCCGCGCTCGCGGCCGAGACCGGCCAGCAGCCTATGCCGCCCGAGAAGCTGGTGGCGCCGATGCTTGCGCGCTTCATGGACACCGACCGCGGCTTTCGTCGGCACCGCGCGCAAGGCAGTTAAGGCGTTCCCCGCCGCTCAATTGCCGGTGAAACGCTTGAAGCGATCCCGGCTATCGGCTTCGATGACGGCCTGCTCCGCGTTGGCGCATTCATCACCGCGCACCGCGCCTTCACGACACCCTGCTACGATCTGTCGAGCCTCGTCGAGATTGGCGGCAAAATACTGCGTGCCGCGCGCTGCGGTCGGCTGAGGCACGGCGGGAGCCGGGCTGACGGCGACCGTCATTGCACCAGGGGGCATGATGAC
>JAFKFF010000232.1 GCA_017307315.1 Alphaproteobacteria bacterium | reverse complement strand
CGGCCGCACCGGCGAGGCGTTCACCCGTCCCGTCACCGTCGGCTACATCTACATGCTGAAGCTGAACCATCTGGTGGACGACAAGATCCACGCCCGCTCGATCGGTCCTTACTCGCTCGTCACCCAGCAACCCCTGGGCGGCAAGGCGCAGTTCGGCGGTCAGCGCTTCGGCGAAATGGAAGTCTGGGCGCTCGAGGCCTACGGCGCCGCCTACACGTTGCAGGAAATCCTGACTGTGAAGTCGGACGACGTGGCCGGCCGCACCAAGGTCTATGAAGCTATCGTCCGCGGCGAGGACACGTTCGAGGCCGGTATTCCGGAATCCTTCAACGTGTTGGTCAAGGAAATGCGCTCGCTGTCGCTCAATGTCGAACTGGTCAACGGGCCGACGCCGTAAGGCGTCGCCCGCACCGGTTCGAAAACAGGTTTGTTATTGCTGAGAAAGGCTCGTACATGAATCAAGAGCTGATGAATGTCTTCGGTACGGCGAAGGAAATCCCCACTTTCGACCGCATCAAAATCTCGCTGGCCAGCCCCGACCAGATCCTGCGCTGGAGCCATGGCGAGATCAAAAAGCCCGAAACCATCAACTACCGCACCTTCAAGCCGGAGCGGGACGGGCTGTTCTGCGCCCGCATCTTCGGGCCGGTGAAGGATTACGAATGCTTGTGCGGTAAGTACAAGCGCATGAAGTACAAGGGCATCGTCTGCGAAAAGTGCGGCGTCGAAGTCACCGTGCAGAAGGTGCGCCGCGACCGCATGGGCCATATCGAGCTGGCCAGCCCCGTCGCGCATATCTGGTTCCTGAAGTCGCTGCCCAGCCGCATCGGCCTGATGCTGGACATGACCTTGAAGGATCTGGAGCGGGTTCTTTATTTCGAGAACTACATCGTCATCGAGCCCGGCCTGACTCCGCTCAAGGAGCGCCAGCTCCTGACGGAAGACGAATTCTACAAGGCGCAGGACGATTACGGCAACGACAGCTTCACCGCCGAGATCGGCGCCGAAGCCATCCGCAAGCTGTTGATGGCGATCGACCTGGAAAAGCTGCGCGACGAACTGCGCGTGGAGATCGCCGAATCCAATGGTGGCGAAAAGCAGAAGAAGCTGGTCAAGCGCCTGAAGGTGGTCGATGCCTTCATCGAATCCGGCAACCGCCCGGAATGGATGATCCTGACCGTGGTGCCGGTGATCCCGCCGGAACTGCGCCCGCTGGTGCCGCTGGACGGCGGCCGTTTCGCCACTTCGGACCTCAACGATCTCTATCGCCGCGTCATCAATCGCAACAACCGCTTGAAGCGGCTGATCGAGCTCAAGGCCCCGGACATCATCGTGCGCAACGAAAAGCGCATGCTGCAGGAATCCGTGGATGCGTTGTTCGACAATGGCCGCCGCGGCCGCGTCATCACCGGCGCCAACAAGCGTCCGCTGAAGTCGCTCGCCGACATGCTGAAAGGCAAGCAGGGCCGCTTCCGCCAGAATCTGCTCGGCAAGCGCGTCGACTATTCCGGCCGCTCCGTGATCGTGGTCGGTCCGGAACTGAAGCTGCACCAGGCGGGCCTGCCCAAGAAGATGGCGCTCGAACTGTTCAAGCCGTTCATCTATTCGCGGCTCGAAGCCAAGGGCTTCAGCCAGACGGTGAAGCAGTCCAAGAAACTGGTCGAAAAGGAGAAGCCTGAAGTCTGGGATATCCTGGAAGAGGTGATCCGCGAGCATCCCATCCTGCTCAATCGCGCCCCCACCTTGCACCGTCTGGGCATCCAGGCGTTCGAGCCGGTGTTGATCGAAGGCAAGGCGATCCAGCTGCATCCGCTGGTCTGTACCGCCTTCAATGCCGACTTCGACGGCGACCAGATGGCCGTGCACGTTCCGTTGAGCCTCGAGGCGCAGCTGGAAGCGCGCGTGCTGATGATGTCGACCAACAACATCCTGTCGCCCGCCAACGGCAAGCCGATCATCGTGCCGACCCAGGACATCGTGCTTGGCCTCTATTACTTGTCGCAGGAGCGCGCCAAGGAGCCGGGCGAAGGCATGACCTTCAACGATATCGGCGAGATCGAGCATGCGCTCTTCTCCGGCTCGGTGACGCTGCACGCCAAGATCAAGGCGCGCTACAAGACGGTCGATGCCGAAGGCAAGCCGATCACCCGCCGCGTGGAGTCCACGCCGGGCCGCATGATGATCGCGGAAATCCTGCCGCGTCATCCCAAGATCCCGTTCGAACTGGTCAATCGCCTGCTGCGCAAGCAGGAGATCTCCCACATCATCGACGAGGTCTATCGTCACTGCGGCCAGAAGGAAACCGTGCTGTTCTGCGACGCGGTGATGGGCCTGGGCTTCCGCGAAGCCTGCAAGGCCGGCATCTCGTTCGGCAAGGACGACATGGTCGTTCCCGCCACCAAGCAGAAGCTGATCGACGACACGCGCCATCGCGTGCGCGAGTATGAGCAGCAGTATCAGGACGGCCTGACCACCGACAAGGAGAAGTACAATCTCGTCGTCGACACATGGTCGAAGTGCACCGACATGGTCGCGGCCGAAATGATGAAGGAAATCTCCGAGCCCCGCATCGATCCGGAAACGGGCCGGGTGGAGGAGATGAACTCCATCTACATGATGTCGCACTCGGGCGCTCGCGGTTCGCCGCAGCAGATGAAGCAGCTTGCCGGCATGCGCGGCCTGATGGCGCGTCCGGACGGCTCGATCATCGAGACGCCGATCCTGTCCAACTTCAAGGAAGGCCTCACCGTGCTGGAGTACTTCAACTCCACCCACGGCGCCCGCAAGGGTCTGGCCGATACCGCGCTCAAGACAGCGAATTCGGGCTATCTCACCCGCCGTCTGGTCGACGTGGCGAATGACTGCATCATCACGGCGGAAGATTGCGGCACCAAGAAGGGTGTCACGGTCCAGGCCGAAATCGATGGCGGCCAGGTCGT
>JAFKFF010000231.1 GCA_017307315.1 Alphaproteobacteria bacterium | reverse complement strand
AAAAGGCGTACCTCCGCAAACATCCTTCATCCGCTGCATCGCCTCCTCGGAATCGAGCTTGTCGTCAAGGCGGGCTCTGAATATTTTTGAAACCGCGACCATGTCGCAGCTATGCGGAGATAACCTCAGGGCGGTTACGCCAGCGTCGGTCAGGCGATCCACATCGCCGATCATATTGCAATAGCTGTGCGACATCGTTTGAACCCCGTTTATGGCAAGGAACTTCTTTCCGTCTAGGGTGTCGACGTCGAGGCCATCGCTGTCGCGCGAGCATCCGAATTGGCATGAGTCTTTCGTCAATCCATCGAGGCGCGCGTGATAGCAACGGCCGGACATGGCCAGCGGTATTCGCCCAAACGACCAGAGTTCGCATTCGACATTCCATGCGCGTGCTGCGGCCGCTATGACCGCTACGGCGTCCATGGGCAACTCGGGAGGCAGGCAAACGGACGAAGCGCCTAGCCCGGCCAGGAATTGCAGGCTGCTTTCATTGTAAATGTTCACATAGGGGCCAACGCGGAAAGGCCGTCTCCTATCCAGGTGTGCCAATGCTGAAATGTCGTTCACCTCGATTTCGTATTCACTATTGTGGATTGTGTTCGCGCAGTCCTTCCGCTCGCGTGGAAGCGTGATAAGGGCCAGGGTGCTTACGACTATCTTTTTTCCTCCTCGCTGGAGGCGCTCAATCACGCCGGCGATAGCGTCAAGATGGAAGGGCTGCCTCTTGGAGCACACGACTTCGCCGACATGAACCAAATCGACGGGAGCCTCATCGGCGAGTTGGGCATAGAAGTCGCGCAATTTCTCGACAGGCCAGTTGAAAAGCAATGGCCCCATGACGAGAGATGTCTTCTGCCCCGGGCTTGTGCTCACTGTTATGGAACCTCATGCTCGCACAGGTGTTATCGCCAGGTCTTTCGATAGGCGCCCTGTGTTGTTGACTGTCCTTCGCTCAGATGATTGAGGGCGCTCCCGTTGAAAGGCAGGCCGGCGGCGATATCGTCGATAATTCTACGGAGAGTCCGCACGGCGGCGCCTACATAGGCCCTGCTGCGCTGCCGCCCTTCGATCTTCAGCGCGGTTACGCCGGCATTGGCCAATTGTGGAATGAGTGTCGACGCATCGAGACTTGTCGGTTCCTCGAACACATGTCCTTGGAAGTCGCCGGCGGCAAAGCCTCCCTTGCAGACCGTCGGGTATGGGACAGGCTCGGTGCGCGCGACGCGGTGAATGGTGAATGCACCAAGGTTCGAGGCAAGTTCGCCGTCAACCTCCCTGTATGTTGCATGACTTCCGGGAGAGCAAACGCCGCCCAAATTCGGCGATGCTCCGGTGACATAGGAGGAAAGGGAGCAACGGCCTTCGGCCATGACGCACAAGCTTCCGAATATGAAAGCCTCGGTTTCGCAATCGATCTCCTGGTTGATCGCGGCGATCTCCTGGACGGTTAGGATCCGGGGCAATACGACCCTTCGGACCCCGAATGTGCGCGCATAAAAGCCGATGGCATCGGCGTTTGCCGCCGCCGCTTGAACCGACAGGTGGCGTCTGAGGTCCGGGTGACGGTCGGCCGCGTAGGCCAGAAGCCCAAGGTCTGCCAGTATGATTGCGTCCGCGCCGAACGCCGCGCTGTCATCTATTGCGCGGCGCCAGATCTGCTCGCGGCCAGCGCGCGGAAACGTATTTATCGCGATATACACTTTCGTTTCGCGGTCGTGCGCGTGCGCGATCGCTTCCTCCATTTCCGGCCGCGAAAAATTGAGACCGGGGAAGTTCCGGGCATTCGTTTCGTCCCGATATCCGCAGTAAATCACATCGGCCCCGGCGATGATCGCCGTGCGCAATGCCGCAGGTGTTCCCGCCGGGCATACAAGCTCCAGGCGCGAAGATCCCGTCATGTTGCATGAACTCCCCAACGAGAAGAAGCGACGTCGAGCAGGCGGCCCATAATGGGTAAGGCAACTCGCGCTGTCGTTCTTGCCACTGGACCTAACGGTCCGAAAAGGGCTGCAATTTCGCTGGGCAGGTCGATTTCCGCGGCATCAATAGCGTTGCGCATGGCGAGAACGGCGTTTGTGTCCCCTTCGATCGTGATGTCCCTGGAAAAGAACAGCGCGTCGCCATCAAGAGTGCCGTGAACCACCGCCAGCAGCACCGCGATTGGCGCTGCGATGCGGGCATCCCATGTGCATGGCGCGGCCCGGCGCCGGCAGGTTATAGGCGCTGGACTGTCCAGCCGAAGGTGAAACCGGATTGGGACATCCGTGGGCTCAATCAAGACTCTCGCGGATGCATATGACCCCATTCGGTCGGCGAGCTCCGGATGGCGATGAACGATCTCCAGCATCAGATGCCGTAACGCCACATTCGCTATTGGCATGGGAAGGGTGTGGACCCCAAATCTTACCCATGCTGGCATTGCGGCATCTCGCGATATCGCTGTCATGCTTCATGTTCATGTCGCGGGGGCACTGCCATCCTTGATTCAGGTCAGGTTGCGACAATTTGGTCAACCTTGCGCGTCGTGGTGATGTGTCCTTGCGGGTGTCCCTGATCTGATCAAAGAGAGTAGCTGGGTTCTCAGAATGACACTCAAGGCCGCAAGCCAGCACAGGCCGGACAGGGCTATAACTTCGCGATAGGAGGCCGGAGCAAGCGACGGCCCGAAAACGCGAATAATGGCGGCGGCACTGATGAGACCGTATGAAGCGATCATGCTTCCGGCGAAGGGATGCGGACGACCGATATAAGCGGGCGATAGCCTCGCCATGACGGCAAGTATCATTGTCGTGAAGGCGCCAATGGTAAGGGCATGATGACAAGCCAGGTATAGGCCAAGTGCAAGGCCGAGAGTGGAGGCGTGGCAGGATGAGCCCGCCAACGAGCGAGTCTGAGCCCCTGTGCGAAGCAGGCAGCCAGCGTGATCAACCCGCTTGCAAATGACAGCGGCATCGCGATGTCGGTGGAAAGCGCCACCAATACCGATGAGATGGATAGGAATTCGATCCGTTGGTCGGTCTTTTTCTTGGCGGCACTGCCACGCTGTTTGAGGTCGCGGACGGTAAAGGCTGGAATGATGCGACTTGCGACGATGACGATGAGGATTATGATGATGTCGATTGAGATTTGCAGGGCGATATGCTCCCCAGACGCAACAATTTCATGCAACTCCAGATGAAAAAGCAGGTTAGCAAGGAAAAGCCCGGTCAGGGGCCAGATGAGAGAAAGGTTTCGGAATTTTCTGGCCCTTATCAGCGGTGGCACGAGAACACCCATAAGGGCAGGCAGAAATGCGAGGTCGGAGAAGCGTGCGACCCAGCATGGCAAGCCCGCGACCGGAAACATCGCGATACGGCCGGCCAACCACAATATTGCGAGGGGAATGAGAGAGGTTTCCGTGGGGGCGGACCGTCCCGTCCATCCGGGCACGGCCGTCAGGAGAAACCCGGCGATTGCCGCGACGATGAAGCCGAACAGCATCTCATGCGCGTGCCAGTACATGGCCGGAAGTTCGCGGCTGGGCCAAATGGCTGGATAAAAATAGACCGCGAGCCATGTGGCGATGTTGACGATCCCGTCCAACACCGCCAGCACGAAAAACGGCGAAATGCGATGGAATGGCTTGGCGCCCGTTCCCGTGAATGGCAGGGGGCTGTGCTGGCCCCTCCCGCGCTTCATCAAAGTATCAGGGTCTTGATGGGCGTATTTGCTCCGACCGGTGAGGTTCCTCGGCCTTGCCAGATCAGCAGCGTTGCATCCGCGAGAGCTTTCTGTCCGGCGGAATCCTGATCCGAAAGCGGCATCGCGCAACCGCATGCCATTGTTGCGCGTATAAACAGGTCGCGATCGTTGCAGCCCGCGATGGCAGTGGCGGCCGGCGTCATTTGCCAATCCAGCGCATCGTCCGCGCGGCCTCCAGAAAGGCCAGCCAGGAGGGGAGCGAGAAACAAGCGGGCTGTCACTAGCGCAGATGTGGGATTGCCGGGGAGGCCGACAACATATGTCCTGCCCATCCGGCCAAACCAGACTGGTTTTCCCGGTTTGATCGCAACCTTGGTGAACAGGGGGTCGAGGCCCAATGCGGCGAAGGCCTGTTTGGCAAAATCGCGCTCGCCGACGGATGCGCCGCCAATAACGACGACGACATCCGCGATTGCCGCTGCCGTGTGAGCGGCATCCTGAAGGCGCGATAGATCGTCCGGCAACCGATGGCGGTCAGCGATCGTTCCACCCCAGCGACGGACGAGCGCCGCGACTCCATAGGAAATACTCTCGGGGATTCCGTCCGGCGTGAATGTGGCCAGACCTGGCTCTACGAGCTCATCGCCGCAACACAGGATGGCTACGCTAGGCTGGCGGAACACTTCGAGGTTGGCGTTGCCAGAAGCCGCGATGCCGACAAGGCGCTGCGGAGTTAAAAGACGGCCTGCTTCGGCAATCACATCGCCCTTTGAGAAATCGGAACCGGGAAATCGCAGATGCCTTGTCTTTGCCGGGGGGTGCGAGAAGACCGCAAATGCGCCGTCCGTGCAAACATCCTCCTGCATGACAACGCGTTCTGCTCCGTTCGGGACAGGGGCTCCGGTAAATACCCGAACACAAGCTCGCGGGGGCAAGCCCTTGCCGAATCCGTTACCTGCAAACGACTTCCCCGCGATTTCTAGGGAGGCAGGCATGTCGGCGATATCGGAGTCGCGGACCGCGTAACCATCCATGGCGGACAGCAAAACTGAGGGGGATGTGCGCCGCGCCATGACGGGTTTTGCCAGAATCCGCCCATCGGCTCGCTCAAGGCTGATCCATTCGCTGCCTAGCGGCTCCGCATTCATCGCTATCAGTTTTGACGCGTCCTCAAACGAAATGAGCTGCTTTTTGGAAACGCCTGCCGATTTGTATCCTTCCAGTGAGATGGAATGATTCAACATGCCTCCTCCCAATAGCTGAAGGCTGGGTGCAGCCAGGTCTTGTTTGGGTACGCGAAGCCAGATGTGTCACCATGAACGATATGTGACGGACCGAACAGCCGACGCTCGCGACTATCGGTCTTCAATCCGGGCGGTTTTGATGTTTGGTGCGTCATCGCGGCAGCCTTGACTGCGTCGGGATCCTTGGGCGCGGCATGGACTCCAGATGCCGGACCAGGGCGCGGAGTCGAGAGACATCGGTGATGTGAATTTCCGATCCTTTGCTTGTCACGCCCAGCCGGCTGATGCGTTTCAAGGAGCGGGACAGGGTTTCCGGCGTGATATTCAGATGTGCTGCAAGATCTCTCTTGGGGCCGGGAAGGGAGAAGCGAGCCGAGCCTTCCGCAACGTGGATATTGGCCATCAGATATCCAATCACGCGCGTGTCGGCGTCGCGGGGTTTCGTTTGCATCATATGCCGCAGCAGCAAGCGCCAATGTCCAGCCAGAACGCGGTTCAAAGCAACCGCGAGAGCGAGCTCGGTCTGCGAGAAGCGAACGAATTCCTCCGCGGGAATCAAGACAACCAGCAAGTCAGTGGCCGCTTTCGCAGTGACCATATAGGGAAGTTGCAACAAGGTAGGCGCGATCAGAATGATATCGCCGGCTTCTATGAATTCAGCGATGACTTCCTCGTGACGGGAACCATGTAGGAGTGAAACGCTGCCTTCGACAAGCGCATAGACGAAATGGGCCCGCTCTCCTTCGTGAAACAGGATAGAGCCCTTGCCGATATGCTGAAGGCCGGAAACATCCGCGAGCTTGCCCAGCAGAATCGCGGGCAGTTGGGAAAAAGAGGAAAT
>JAFKFF010000230.1 GCA_017307315.1 Alphaproteobacteria bacterium | reverse complement strand
TTCAAGACGATGCCCTTGGCCAGCAGATCGTCGCGGATGCGGTCGCTCTCGGTGAAATTCTTCGCCGCCCGCGCCGCCTTGCGCGCCGCGATGGCGTCGGCAATGGCGACTTCGTCCACCGCCGTCTTGGCCGCGATCCTCATCTGGACATTGGAAAAGCCGAGAAAGCCCAAGCCCCCCGCCAGCGCCAGAGGCTCCGCCTGGTGCAGGCTGGCGATGGCCGCGGGCGTGTTCAGATCATCGCGCAGGGCGTTGAGGAAATCCGCGTCCGGCGCCGGATCGGCCAAAGGTTCGGTCACGCCATACCAGCGTTCCAAGGTCTTCCAGCTTTCGCGCAGGCCCTCGAAGGTGAAATCGATGGGCTGGCGGTAATGGGTGCGCAGCATGTTGAAGCGCAGCACCTCGCCCGGCCAGTCCTTCAGAAGATCGCGGATGGTGAAGAAATTTCCCGCAGACTTGGACATCTTCTCGCCTTCCACTTGCAGGAAGCCGTTATGCATCCAGACTTTCGCCAGCGGATGACCGTGATGGGCGCTCTCGCTCTGGGCGATCTCGTTTTCGTGGTGGGGAAACATCAAATCGATGCCGCCGCCATGAATGTCGAAGGTCTCGCCGAGATATTTTCCCGCCATGGCCGAGCATTCGATGTGCCAACCGGGCCGCCCACGGCCCCAGGGCGAATCCCAGCCGGGAGTACCCGACTCCGACGGCTTCCACAGCACGAAATCCATCGCGCCTTTCTTGTAGGGCGCGACTTCGACCCGCGCGCCCGCCAGCATCTCGTCCAGCGAGCGGCGTGCCAGCTTGCCGTAATCGGGCCGGGACGAGACGTCGAACAGCACATGGCCTTGCGCCGCATAGGCATGCCCGTCCGCGATCAGGGTCTCGATCATCGCCACCATCTCGGCGATATGCTCGGTGGCGCGCGGCGTCACGGTCGGCGGCAGGCAGCCCAGGGCGGCGACATCCTCGTTGTAGATCCGCGCGGTCTCTTCCGTCAGCTCGCGGATGGAGACCCCGCGCTCGGCGGCACGCGCATTGATCTTGTCGTCCACGTCGGTGATGTTGCGGACATACGCGACATGGGCGTCGCCGAATTCGCGGCGCAGCAGCCGGAACAGAAGATCGAACACGATCGCCGGGCGCGCATTGCCGATATGGGCGAAGTCGTAGACCGTCGGCCCGCACACATACATGCGGACATTCTTCGGATCGAGCGGAACGAAGTCTTCCTTCGTCTTGGTCAGGGTGTTGAACAGGCGCAGAGTCATGGGTCGACCGTTGAAGCGGTTGAGAAAGTGGCAAATTGTGGGGGCGAGCAGAAGGGTTTTTGCAGCGTCAGCTGCAAATCGAAATCCGGATGATGCGGCAGATGGCCGTCACGCGATGTTTCCTTCCAACCGGACCGAGGCTCTGGCCCGCCCGATGAGCGGTAACAGCTTTTTGAGTTCCGGTCCATGCTCCAGGCCGGTCAGGGCCAGGCGCAGGGGATGAAACAGGCTCCGGCCCTTGGCCCCGGTCTGCGCACCCACCGCCTTGGTCCAGGTACCCCAGGTCGTCTCGTCCCAGGGTTCGGGCGGCAGAAGCGTCAGCGCCTGCGCTGTGAAACCGGCATCCTCGATCACGGGTGTGACCGGGCCTGTCACCAGCCGCGCCAGGTCGGCGGCATCCGAGAGGCGGGTGACATTGGCTTTCACCGCGTCCCAGACCGCACGATCCACGCCCAACGCGGCCAGACGTGCTGACACGTCCTCATAAGGCATGGCGTGCAAAGTCTTGGCGTTCAGCGCTGACAGCTCCGTCCTGTCGAAATGCGCCAGCGCCCGGCCCATCTTTTCGAATCCGAAGCCTTGGGCCAGTGTCGCCAGCGATGCCGCCGGCTCGATGCTGTCGGAGGTGCCGATATGGGCGAGATAGGCGCTCAGCGCCATCGCCTCGATGCCCTCTTCGCGCAGCGCGCGCAAGGACAGCGAGCCCTCGCGCTTGGACAGGACCTCGCCGCCCGCCGCCACGAACAGGGCGAAATGGGCGAAGCCGGGCACGGGCGCGCCCAGGGCCTCGAAGATCTCGATCTGCGGCGCGGTGTTGGTGACATGGTCCTCGCCCCGCAGCACATGGCTGATGGCGAAATCGGCATCGTCCACCACCGACGGCAGGGTGTAGAGGAAACGCCCGTCCTCGCGGATCAGCACCGGATCGGACAAAGTGGCGGTGTCGATCTCCACCGGCCCGCGGATCAAGTCGTTCCAGCGCACCTTGTCGTGGCTGAGCTTGAAGCGCCAATGGGGCTTTCTGCCCTGCGCTTCGAAATCCCGGCGCTGCGCGTCGGTCAGGGCCAATGCGGCGCGGTCATAGACCGGCGGCTTTCCCGCCGCCATCTGGCGCTTCCTGCGACGATCCAGTTCGGCGGCGGTTTCGTAACAGGGATAAAGCCGCCCGGCCCCCTTCAAGGTTTCGGCGGCTTCGCGATACCGCTCGGCACGTTCGGACTGGCGGGCGAAGATGTCGTGGCGGAGGCCCAGCCAGGCCAGATCTTCCAGAATAGCGGCTTCATATTCGGGCTTGGAACGCGTGTCGTCCGTGTCGTCGATGCGCAACATGAACTTGCCGCCCGCATGATGGGCGAACAGATAATTCAGCAGCGCGGCGCGGGCATTGCCGACATGCAGATAGCCGGTGGGGGACGGCGCGACGCGGACGATCGTTTCAGCCATCAGCGTGCACCCCGGTAGGCATTGGTGATGGGATAGCGGCGGTCGCGGCCGAAATTGCGGGACGATATCTTCACGCCTGGGGGCGCCTGGCGGCGCTTGTATTCGGAGACATAGAGCAACTGCTCCACCCGCTTGACCGTGGCCGGATCGAAGCCCCTGGCCACCGTCTCCTCGAACCCCATTTCGCGCTCCACCAGGCATTCCAGGATGCCATCCAGAATGTCGTAAGGCGGCAGG
>JAFKFF010000229.1 GCA_017307315.1 Alphaproteobacteria bacterium | reverse complement strand
TGATGCGGCACATCCAGCGCCGCGCCCCCACCTTCTCCAGCATCAGGTTCGACGGGATCTCGAACAGGAAATAGCCGAAGAAGAAGATACCCGCGCCGGTTCCGAACACCGAAGCGGAGAAGCCCAGATCCTGATTCATGGTCAGCGCGGCGAAGCCGACATTTACCCGGTCCAGGAAGCTCGCCACATACATCAGGGCCATCACCGGGATCAGCCGGCGCGCCGCCCGCGCCAGGATGGCGTCGGCCCGTTTGTCGTTGTTCACCGCGTCCACTGTGTCCCCCCGGGGAAAGGCTCCGCCTTTCCCCTCATTTCCCCGCCGCATCATCCCGCCGCGCGACATGGGTGGGCCGAAGATATCCAGGAAAACCCGCGCCGCACGGCTTTTCTGGGCCCAAGCCAGCCACGACCGGATAACCCATTGTTTTAACATTACTTTCCTCAAAGGCGCCGCGACAGCGGCCCGGACAAGCCGAACTTGGCCTTGCCGGGCCTGCCGGCTTCGCCTATATGCGCGGCCTTCAACGGCTGCGGTCGTTCGGACACCTCCGAAAAGGAGGCAGCGTGATGTCACGCGGGTCCAGCGAGCCGAAGCGACTGCCGGGTGTCCGCCCCGCATCGCTCCGCAGGCCAAAGACAAGGACCGGACATGGCTCTTTACGAGCATCTCCTGATCGCGCGCCAGGATATCAGCGCGCAGGCGGTGGACGCCCTCGCCACCCATCTCAAGACCATCGTGGAAGGCGGCGGCGGCAAGGTCGAGAAGCAGGAATATTGGGGCCTGCGGGGCCTGGCTTATCGCATCAAGAAGAACCGCAAGGGCCATTACGTGCTCCTCAACATCAACGCCCCGTCGGCGGCGGTGGTCGAGTTGGAGCGCCAGCTCAAGATCAACGAAGACGTGCTGCGCTACATCACCGTCAAGGTCGATCAGTTCGACGTCTCGTCCAACAAGAACCGCCGCGACGACCGCGGCGACAAGCCGGAAGGCGAAACCACCACCGAGGAGACCGCGCAATGAGCTTTGGCGGAAATCGTGAAGGATCCCGCGAAGGACGTGGCGGCGACCGTGAAGGCGGACGCGGTGGCGATCGCGACGGCGCGCGCCGCCCCTTCTTCCGGCGCAAGAAGACCGATCCCTTCTCCGGCGCCAATGCGCCCAAGATCGACTACAAGGATGTGAAGCTGTTGCAGCGTTACATCTCCGAGCGCGGCAAGATCGTGCCGTCGCGCATCACCGCGGTCTCGACCAAGAATCAGCGCAAGCTGGCGAACGCGATCAAGCGCGCCCGCTTCATGGCGCTGCTTCCCTATGTCGTGAAGTAAGGAAATATCCCATGCAAGTCATTCTGCTCGAAAGGGTCGAGAAGCTGGGCCAGATGGGCGACGAAGTCCGGGTCAAGGACGGCTTCGCCCGCAACTTCCTGCTTCCCAAGAAGAAGGCGCTGCGCGCCACCAAGGCCAACCGGGAATATTTCCAGACCCAGAAGGCGCAGCTCGAAGCCCATAACCTGGAGCGCCGCAAGGATGCCG
The DNA here is from genome assembly GCA_017307315.1 of Alphaproteobacteria bacterium. Classification (GTDB taxonomy): domain Bacteria; phylum Pseudomonadota; class Alphaproteobacteria; order Micropepsales; family Micropepsaceae; genus Rhizomicrobium. Next base: position 1,418 of record JAFKFF010000229.1, on the reverse strand, counting down.
AGGCGGTGGCCAAGAAAATGGACGGCCAATCCTTCGTGCTGATCCGCCAGGCCGGCGACCGCGGCCAGTTGTACGGCTCGGTCAGCCCGCGCGACGTGGCGACGGCGATGGAGGCGGGCGGCTTCAAGGTCGACCGCAACCAGGTCCAGATCAGCCAGGCGATCAAGAGCATCGGCCTCTTCACCCTTCCGGTGGTCCTGCATCCGGAAGTCCGCGTCAACGTCACCGTCAATGTGGCGCGCAGCGAGGATGAAGCCGAGCGCCAGGCCCGGGGCGAGAACGTCCTGGCCGAGCGTACCGAACAGGAAGAAGCGGTCGCCGCCGCCGAAGAAATGTTCGAGGAAGGCGTCGCGCCCAAGGAAGAAGGCGAGACTTCCGAAGAAGGCGCCGCCGAGGAATAAGCCTCCTTCCGGCTATCGATGCAAAAGCCCGGCCGGAAACGGCCGGGCTTTTTGTCTTTAACCGGCTTCAACCTTCCAGCGATTTTCCCAGCGCATCCATCAGCAAATTGGTGCCATGCTCGCGCGAGCCGGCATCGTCATAGCCGTCGAGATAATCGCCATATTCCGTCAGGGCGAATTTGGTGCCTTTGCCTTCCGCCTTCAGCTCGATCGCGGCCTGGGAGACGGAAATCTTCCGCTCATCCACGAACATGTTGTAGGTGTAGATGATCCGCCCTTCTCCGTTTTCCGGCGGCACGATATCGCGATAAACGCAATCAAACCGCGTCACCCTGCCGCTTTCCCAGCGCCCGGCCATCGTTTCAATACCGCCTTCGCGGAAATCGAAGCTGCGCGACACCAGCGTCCAATTGCCGGGCCCGGCAAACCATTTGTCTTTGGCGTCTTGCCTGGCGAACGCCTCGAACACGCGCGCCGGGGCCGCATCCCAGATACGAGTGATGGTGAAGCTGGCATGGACGATGGATCGAGCGGTCATGGACTGTCCTTTGGTTGAAGTTATTGCGCGTCCCGGCGGACGTAATGGAACCGCATCACATCCGGCTCGATGCGCTTGGCGTCGGCGATACGAAAGCGTGTTCCGTGCGCGCCGTCGAAAAAGCGCACGCCTTCGCCCAGAAGCACCGGATTGAGGAACATCCAATATTCATCGATCGCGTCCAATGCCTGGAAGCTCCGCACCAGGCCCGGGCTGCCGAAAATCAGCAGGGGCTTTCCGGCTTGCCGTTTGAGCGCCGCAATGTCTTCGGCGTCCCACTTCAGATGAACATTGTTCCAGTCGCTGGTCTCCAGGCTGCGCGAGAAGGTGATCTTTTCGGCGGCCTCCACCCAGCGCGCATGCGCGCGACGGTCATCCGGCGCCTTTTCGTCATTCAGGACGCCCGGCCAATAGCCGCGCATCATGCCGTAAGTGGTGCGGCCATAAACCGCCGCTCCCGCTGTCGCAATCACGCGATC
>JAFKFF010000228.1 GCA_017307315.1 Alphaproteobacteria bacterium | reverse complement strand
TTCATCGCTGGTAACTTTCTGTTAGCCTTCGAATTCCGTCCGATCCTGACGCGGTCATGCTTAAGCACGCCTTAATGGCGGCGAAAATTGCCGGGCATTTTCTGCCGCCGCTTAACTGCCGATTAAGGTTGACGATCCTTTACTCCCCGCCATGACGATTGAAATCATCCGCTATCTCGGCGCGCTGTTCCTGGTGCTGGCATTGATCGGCGCCGCTGGCCTCGCCGCGCGGCGCTGGGGCGTGCCCGGCGTCACCAAGGCCGTCGATCACAAGCGCCTCGCGGTGGTGGAGACTTTGATGATCGGCCCTCGCCAGCGGCTCTTCATCGTGCGCCGGGACAATGTCGAGCACCTCCTTTTCTCCGGTCCCGATGGCGTCTGCCTGGTCGAAAATATTCCCCCCTCCGGCCTTCGCACCACAAACGTTGCTACGGCGTTCGGTTCGTCTGAACACGAACCTCACCCCTCCATCAGCGCTTCGCGCACGGGGGAGGCGGACCTGTGAACCGGATCAAGACATCATGAAGCCCATCCGGATATTTCTTCCGCTGTTGATCCTGGCGGTTCTGGTGCTGCCGGGCGTTGCGATGGCCGCGCCGGCGCTCGCGCCGGCCGCCGCCAATGCCAGCGCCGCCGCGAACTCGGGCCTCAACATCGACGTCACCGGCAGCGGCCTCTTCACCGACCGCATGGTGCAGATCGTCGCCCTGATCACGGTTTTGTCGATCGCGCCGTCGATCCTGATCATGATGACCAGTTTTGTGCGCATCGTGGTGGTGCTGTCCTTGCTGCGCACCGCGATGGGTCTGCAGCAAAGCCCGCCCAACAGCGTGCTGGTATCGCTGGCGATGTTCCTGACCCTGTTCGTGATGACGCCGACCCTGACCGACGCCTATCACCAGGGCATCGAGCCGATGATGAACAATCAAGTGACGGCCGAGCAGGGCTTCACCGCCGCGATGGTGCCGATGAAGAAATTCATGGTCGCGCATGTGCGCGATGCCGACCTCAAGCTGTTCATGGACATGGCCCACGCCAAGCCAACGCCCAAGCCGGAAGATACGGCGCTGGCGACGCTCGCTCCCGCCTTCATGCTGTCGGAGCTGAAACGCGCCTTCGAGATCGGCTTTTTGATCTTCGTGCCGTTCCTCATCATCGACATGGCGGTGGCCTCGATCCTGATGAGTATGGGTATGATGATGCTGCCGCCGGTGATCATCTCGCTGCCCTTCAAGCTGATCTTGGTGGAGAGCTATCTCCACAGCCCTCCGCATACCTGATCGCGGCGCTCCCGCGCGCCCCGGGTGCCGGCAGTTTCACCTCATGGAGCCGCTCAGGCGCGGCTGACCTGGCCCTGCGCCATGTGAAGCTCCAGGATCGCCTTGCGCGCCTCGGCGCGGGGATCGACCTGAAGTTCGCAGCGGTCGTCGAACACCATCACCGCCCGATCCGAGGCCGAATAGGGCCGCCATTGCGGCAGGCCGGAAACGTTCGGATCGCCGGTACGGGCGAACTGCGTCCAGGCGCGGCTCATCTTGTCGGCCAGGGGATAACGGTCCTGCCCCTTGCCGGTGATGATGTCGTCGGTGGCGCCATCGAGATTGTCGAAAACGTAGGAGACTTCCAATGTGTGCGGCACGCCCAGCTTGCCACCGCGCACCGGCGTGGGCTTTTCGAAATGGTAGACATAGGCCGGGGCGCGTCCCAGCATCGCCTTGCGCTCCGCCGTCAACGCGACATTGGCTGTGAGCCAATTGTCGCTGGCCAGGATCTGATACAGCCGCACATTGTCGGCTTGCGGGAAATCCTTCTTGTAAAGCGCGACCAGTTTTTCCGTCGTGGCATCGTCCACCTTCAGGGTCCGCTTGATGTCCGCCCGCAAGGTGGCGTCATCGATGGGGTCGAGCGGCGTGGTGTTGAGGAAGGTGACCTCGGTCAGGGTCGAACCCAGGATCAAGGGCACATTGGCGGATAGAGACGGCGCGACGGGATCGAAAGGACCGTTGCCGGAGATAAGATTGCGTCCATCCAGCACCGGTCCGAAACGCCCGGACGGTCCCATCGGCCCCAGCGCCGCGATGATCTTCTGAAAGGGCACCTGCTGCAGCCGGTCCACCGCGCCCGGCGCGATATCCAATTGCTTCAGGATGCGCGCCGCGATGTCGCTGCCCTCGTCCGGCGTGATCGCCTTCAGCAGCACGCCGCTTTCGGCAATCACGCGATGAAAGCGGCCTTGCGCCTGGGGCATCGCCATGGCGGTGGTGACCTTGCTGCCGCCACCCGACTGGCCGAAAATGGTGACATTGCCCGGATCGCCGCCGAACTCCGCGATATTCTCCTTCACCCAATTCAGCGCGGCGACGATATCGAGCATGCCGACATTGCCGCTGTCGGCATATTTTTCCCCGCCCAGCTTGCCGAGATAGAGAAACCCGAACGCATTCAGCCGGTGATTGATGGTCACCAGCACCACGTCATGCTTTTTCGCCAGCATCGTGCCGTCATAGCGGACATTGCCGCCCGAGCCGCCGGTGAAGCCACCGCCATGGCACCACAGCATCACCGGACGCTTGCGGCCGTCGGCCAGGCCTGTCGTCCAGATATTGAGACGCAGGCAATCCTCGCTTTGCTGAGTGCGATCCAGCGCCACCACTTCTTCTTCCATGAAGCCGGTGGCGTCGGTCTGCGGCGCGCGGCTGCCCAGCGCTGCCGCCTCGCGCACATCGCGCCACGGCATCGGCGGCTTGGGCGGCAGGAAGCGGTTCGCACCCGCCGTCGAAGCGCCGTAGGGAACACCTTTGAAAATCTTGACCGTGCCGTCGGCGGTGCCGCGCACCTTGCCATAGGCGGTTTTCGCAACCGGCGCCTCGGCGGCGGTTGCGCGGGAACCCGTCAAAGCCAGGCCCGCCGCCGCCAGCCCGCTTGCCGCCAGCATGCGGCGCCGGTCCAGCCCATGCCTGTTCCGCGCGTCCGTCATGACCGCCCCGCTTCAGCCCTGCGACGGCGGAGGAGTATAAAGACTGGGCAATGCGGGCGCCATATGCGAAGACCGGCTCACCCGACGCCACGAGAAGCAGCCTGCCATGCCGAACAATCCGATACCGCCCGAAGCCTGTCATTCGATGCCGGAATTGCGCGCCGCCATCGACAGGCTGGACAGGCAGCTGGTGGCGATGTTGGCGCAGCGCCAGGCCTATATCGAGCGCGCCGCCGTGTTGAAATCCGATCGCGGCACCGTGCGCGACACGCCGCGGGTGGAAGAAGTGGTGGGCAATGTGGTGAAAGAGGCCAGCCGCGCCGGGCTTTCACCCGAAATCGCCGAAGCGGTGTGGCGCGCTTTGATCGAAGCCTCCATCGCGCACGAATATAAAGCCTTCGACGCCAAGCAGGACTGACGCGTCCGGCTGGGGCTGGCCGGGCCGGCCCAGGGGCGTGTGGCCGCCGTGCCCGGCACGAGGGAAGCGGAACGCTCGGCCAGGACCACCACCAACCGGGACCGCAAGACCGCCGGCTAGCGCACCGCGCTGATCAACCCATCCTGCAGCCAGCCCGCCAATGCCGTGCCCACCCGCTGCACCGCCTGATCCTTGTCGCCATCTTCAACCAGCAGCGCGCAGAGGTCGGCAAAGCTCGAGCCCGCCATCGCCAGCACCAGCGCGCGCTGCTCGAACATCTCGATGCTGCGGTATTTGGGCGTGAGACCGCTGCGCCAGACCCTGACGGCGCCGGGCGCGGGCAAGGCTTCGGCGGCGGGCGGCGCCTGTTCTTCCGCGATGGCACCCCAGATCGCGGCGCTGTTGGTCGCCACTTCGCCCAGGGTCAAGGTGGGGAGGAAAATCAGCACCGCCCGGTCCCAATCGACCGCGCTGAGCTTCTCCGGCGCGATGGGCTCGGCATCGGGGCCTTCGAAAGCGCGGCGCAGCGCCCAGTCCAGCCAGGCGATTTCCGCGATCTCCGGATCTTGCGGATAAAGCGCGCGCAAGGTTGCCGGAAACTCCGCGCCATAGTCGTTCAAGGTCCAGCTATGGGGCGGATGGCGCGCGATATGGTCGCGGGCGGCCGCGTCGAAGGCGTCATCGCCCATCCAGGCCCAGGTCTTTTCGAATGTGTCGCGCAGGCTAGCGACGAGCTGGGCGCGATAGGCATGGCGATAGACGCCAAGCCCCCGCATCGCCCTGGGCGCCACCGCGGCCAGCGGCG
>JAFKFF010000222.1 GCA_017307315.1 Alphaproteobacteria bacterium | reverse complement strand
GAACCCGATGACGAGCGTGACTAGCACGACAATGAGCGTCTTTCCCTGCGTCATAACGGTAATCTCCGAACGATGACCGGCCTGATTTTTCAAGGCGGCCGCGAGCTCAAATAATAGCGCAAATCGGCGTCAAAATGAACGCCAAGGCATTCTGAAAGGAGAGGGCATATCGGCTGCGCACGAACGCCAAGAGGCGCTTGAGGGCAGGATTGGCATTGTCCTCTCGCCAATGCCCCGAGTAGGCAATCAGCGCCGGTCCCTGTTCGCCAAAGACCGGGCAATAGACGACTTCGGGATACCGAGCGCCTGTTGCTCCTTCGCAGATTAGAGATATGCCGAGCCCCACTCCAAGAAGGCTCAGAATGCTCTCCCGGCTAACATGATGAAGCCGTATGTCTGGCTGGCCACCAAGGACGGATAGGCGGCCAAGGATAAGGTCGCGTAGGTCCGGGCCTGGATCGGCAGCCGTCAGTAGAAACCGCTCATTGCGCAAGTCCGTCCAATGGATTTTCTCAAACCCGGCGAGCGGGTGCGCGGCGGGAAGCGCGACCAGCAAACGCTCGCTCCAGAACACTTCGCGGCGGTAGCCGTCGTGCTTCGCTTCGCCCATCGTGATTGCGAGGTCGATCTCACCCGTATCAAGACCCGCAAGCAGGGCTCCCCGGTCTGCTTCGATCCCGTCAAGCTCGACATCGGGATGAGCATCGCGCCAACTCAACATCGTAGCACGCAGATTGCCGGCCGACACCGCACCATTGTAACCGATCACCAGCCCGCCGGCCCGCCCTTGTCCGGCTGCCCTCATAGTGGCGACCAGCTTATCTGCGTGAACGACCATCGTTCTGGCGCTCCTGATAAAAGCGCTTCCGGCCATAGTCGTGGTCACGCCAGCGCGCGAACGATTGAATATCCTTACGCCAAGCGAACTCTCCAGCTTGAGGATATTTCGACTGAGCGTGGACTGTTCGACGTCCAACGCCCGCGCCGCACGGTAGAAGCTGCCGTGGTCGGCGGCGGCTACGGCATAGCGGATTTGGCGGATGTCAAATGGCATCTGCGACGATCACCTGATCGGCCAATGCGGGTGCAGCTCGTCGATCACGAAGACGTGGCGGGCACCACCGCTCGGATGTCCTTCAACAAGGTGCGGATGCCCCGGCGGCAAATCGCTATGCGAGTGAGCTACGACTTCGGGATCTTCGGTCGGCCAGATTTTGAACGCTATGATCGTGCCGATCGCCGCAAGCACGGCGGTTGCAGCGAAGGCGAGTGCCATGCTGCCAATCGCGCCAGCCTGACCCGCGAGGGGATATGCGATCAGCCAAGATACATGACTAAGCGCGAATTGCGCGGCGAACAGGGCTGGGCGATCCGCTTCGGCCGACGAGCGCCGAAGGAGGCGGCCGCCTGGCGTGATGCTTGCGGAATAGGCGATGCCCAACACCAGCCAGCCGGTGAGGACAACAGCCCAATCAGGAGGCACATCGCCGCGCCAGAATAGCGCGAGTGCGACCAGTGCAATCGTCATAACCGACGCGGCGGAAAGCATTACCGTTCGGTCCGAAAGCCTTTCGAGCAGACGAGGCAGCAAGAGAGCGGCGAGCATTGAGCCGCAACCGAACGCGGCAAGTGTAATGGCCACCGCGCTTTGTCCGCGTCCCAGCATGGCCTGCACCAGCACGGGAGTATTCACGATGACCATAGCGCTAGCGGCGGCGGCGGCGAGTGTGACGGCCAGCAGGCCGCGTAGCCGCGGCGTTGCGAGATAAAGCCGGGCGCCGCGTGTCGTGTTGTCGTAGATTCCTTTGTCCGTTTTCCGCGCGGTCGGGCGCGGAAGAACCGTCGCCAGCACGAGCAGCGCCGAACAGGCGAAGCCGATGGCTGTGCCTGAGAAAAGCCAATGGAAGTTCATCACCGTCAGCAAGGCGGCGGCGAGTATTGGGCTAGTCAGGCTCTCCATATCGTAAGCGAGCCGGGATAGGGACAGCGCTTTGGTATAGTCCCTTTCGTCGCGCAGGATGTCGGGGATGGTCGCTTGAAAGGTCGGCGTGAATCCGGCCGATGCCGATTGCAGCACGAAGATCAGCAAATAGATTTGCCAAACTTGATTCACGAATGGCAGCGCCAGAACGATAAGCGCCCGGATCACATCCATCGCTACGAGGAAGGCACGGCGCGGCAAGCGGCTTGCGTAAGCGCCAACAATTGGAGCTACGCCGATGTAGGCAACCATCTTGATCGCCATCGCCGTGCCGAGCACCGCGCCCGCATCCGCCCCGGCAATATCATAGGCGAGAAGGCCCAGCGCGACCGTGGCCAAGCCGGTGCCAATTAGCGCGATGATCTGCGCCAAGAACAGATGCCGGTAGGTTCGATTGGCCAATACCGAGAGCATCGCTACCTCGTTCGGTGCGTTGACAGTGTTGGATGGGTCACGGCGCTCCACGTCCAGCGGCAGAGCCGGCCGATGAGATCGGAGTTAGACAACTCGCTTGACCTCGCCATACGCGCCTTGCGTGCGAAGCGTGATCGTGACGGGTGCGCCGGAACGGTTGCGCCAGAACCAGCCGTGGCTTCCGTCGAAGGCCGCAACCAACTCGCCTCGCTCGCCCGTCGATTCCCGGCCTTTGCCGTAGCCATGATACGAGATGCCCGGCGCGTCGGCGTGCGTGTCGTAGTTGACGCGTCCCCCTTCAACCGACCAGTCGAAGGCGATCCGCGTGCCTTGTGTAGCGGTCAGCTTGATTTCCGCCCCTTGCCCCGGCGCGAGCGTCAGTCGGGTGGTGTCGTTACGGCTGGCGGCCGCGCTCGGCGTGTCCGGCTCGGCTTGGGCCGTTGCGGGCCGAGCGCCGCCAGTGGATGCTTCCGTGCTTGCCGGCCGTCCTGTCGCTTCCGAGGCCGCGGCATCAACGGCCGCGTCCCGCGCGGCTTCGTCGGCGAGCTGCATCTTGATCTCGCCCATCTGCGTGAGGCCCAGCGCGCGGCCGGCTCCAGTGGCATCGACTCCGTATTCCGATGGCAGAACGACCACGACGAGGAGGGCGCCGGCCGAAGCGGCGGCGATGAGGGTGGCCCGGATCAATTGCCGACTGGTCGGCAGGTCTTCGAGGTTGGGGCGCTGTGCGTTGAACATGATCGAGACTCCTTGAAATCAGGCGACGGCGAAGCCGACGAGCTGGTAGCCGACCAACACGAAGCCGGCGGCCATCAGGATGGTGTTGGCGGCGAAGGCATGGCGCATGAAACTGCTCGTCCGGCGCCAGAAGCCCATCAGGATCAGAATGGCGGCAAGGGCGAGAAGCTGTCCGATCTCGACGCCGATGTTGAACGCGATGAGGTTCGCAAGCAGGCCGTCCGGCGAAATCTCGAACTCAAGAATCTTGGTCGCCAGACCGAAGCCGTGAAAGAAGCCGAAAATCAGCGTCGCCCATTTCGTGTTGGGCTGGACGCCGAACCAGCGCTGGAATGCGCCGAGGTTGTCGAGCGCCTTGTAAACCACCGAGAGGCCGATGATCGCGTCGATGAGATAGGCGTTGGCGCTGATCCCGGTCAGCACCCCGAACAGCATCGTCGTCGAATGCCCAACCGCGAACAGGGTGACGTAGGTGGCGATGTGCTTCATCCGGTAGAGGAAGAAGATCACGCCGAACAGAAACAGCAGATGGTCGTAGCCCGTGACCATGTGCTTGGCGCCGAGATAGACGAATGGGAAAAACAGGACGCCGCTGCTTTCCTGAATGTAGCCCTTGTCCCCCTCGGCGACATTGTGGGCGAAGGCGTCAACGCCAAAACAGAATGAGAGCGCGAGCAGACTGAGCGCCAGCATCAGCCTGTTTCGAGGGCCGCGCTGCATGGTGGCAAGGAAACTCATCAGGAAACTCCTTTCGGTCTCCCACGCGCCGGGGGGCCGGCGCGTGGGAGTGGACAGACTCAGGCTTCCGCCTGCGTCGTGTTAGGGGTTGGATGCTCGCTCTCGCGGCGTGCGGCGCGGCCGTGGACGAGGCGGTAGAGTGCGGGCAGGACGAGCAACGTCAGCATCGTCGAGGAGATGACGCCGCCGATAACGACCGTTGCGAGCGGCCGCTGAACTTCCGCGCCCGCGCCGACGTTGAACGCCATCGGCACGAATCCGAGGCTTGCGACCAGCGCCGTCATCAGCACGGGTCTTAGGCGGGTTAGCGCGCCCTCGCGTATCGCGGGGTCAAGGTCCATCCCGTCCGCGCGAAGTTGCCGGATGAAGCTCAGCATCACCAGCCCGTTGAGGACGGCGACGCCCGACAAGGCGATGAAACCGACACCGGCGGAGATTGAAAGCGGCATCCCGCGCAACAGGAGCGCGGCAACACCCCCGGTCAGTGCCAACGGCACCCCTGAAAAGACGATTGCCGAGTCCTTGAACGATCGAAACAGGGCGTAGAGCAAGCCGAAGATCAGCAGGAGCACCAACGGGACGACGATTTGCAGGCGCTGCGCCGCCGAGATGAGCTGCTCGAACGTGCCGCCGTAGCTCACCCAATAGCCTGACGGCACTTCGACCTGGGCGCCGACCCTCTCGCGCACCTCCTCGATGAACGATCCGAGATCCCGCCCCCGGACGTTGGCGGTGACGACCACGCGTCGCTTGCCATCCTCGCGGCTGATCTGGTTCGGCCCGGTCACGACCTCGACGCGGGCAACATCAGCGAGCGGCACGAAGTTGCGAATGCCCGCTTCACTGGTTTCGCCGACCGGAATGCGCAGACGGCCGATTTCATCGGCGCGCGAACGCACGTCCTCGGGAAGCCGCACGATGATCGGAAACCGCCGATCACCCTCGAAGATTTGACCCGCCGGCTGACCCCCGATGGAGACAGCCACGACATCCTGAATGTCGCCGACGTTCAGGCCGAGCCGCGCGAGCGCAGACCTATCAGGCGTGATTTGCAGGATCGGCAAGCCAGTCACCTGCTCGACACTTACGTCCTGAGCACCTTCGATTCCGCTGACCACCCCCTCGATTTGCTCACCGACGGCCCGCAACTGATCGAGATCATCCCCGAACACCTTGATCGCAACGTCCGCACGGACACCGGATAGAAGCTCGTTGAACCGCATCTGGATCGGCTGGGTGAACTCGTAGTTGTTGCCTGGGATGGCGTTCGCCGCTTCCTCCATCTCGCGCACGAGTTGCGCGCGCGACTTCCTCGGATTTGGCCATTCGGAGCGGTCCCGAAGAAAGATGAAGGTGTCGGCGACCGATGGCGGCATTGGATCGGTCGCCACCTCCGCCGTGCCGATCTTGGCGACGATCCGCTCGACCTCGGGAAACTGGCGCAGCCGGTTTTCCAGGGTCGTTTGCATGTTGATGGCCTGGCTGAGACTCGTGCCTGGAATGCGCAGAGCGTGAAGCGCGATGTCGCCTTCATCGAGGCTTGGGATGAATTCCGATCCCATGCGCGATGCAGCAAAGCCGGTGATTGCAATAAGGGCGACGGCACCGATGACGAACGCCGTGCGTAGCCGAAGCGCGGCATCGAGCGCTGGCGCGTAGAGACGCCGCGCGCCGCGCATCAACCGGCTTTCCTTTTCCTCCACCTTGCCGGTGACAAACATGGCGACGGCGGCCGGAACGAAGGTCAACGACAGCAGCAGCGCGGCGGTCAAGGCCATCACGACGGTTATGGCCATCGGATGGAACATCTTTCCTTCGACGCCGGTGAGCGCGAAGATCGGCACATAAACGAGCGTGATGATGAGGACGCCAAACAGCGACGGGCGGATGACCTCCGAACTGGCCGATGCGGCCAGATCAAAGCGTTCTTCGCGCGTGAGCAGCCGCCCGAGCCGATGCTGAGCCTCGCCGAAACGGCGTAGGCAATTCTCGACGATGATTACCGCGCCATCGACGATGAGGCCGAAGTCGAGCGCGCCCAAGCTCATCAAATTGCCTGACACGCCCGCGCGCACCATTCCGGTCATCGTCATCAGCATGGAGATCGGTATGACCGCCGCCGTAATCAGAGCCGCGCGGATATTGCCGAGCAACAGGAACAGCACGACGATGACCAGCAACGCGCCTTCGGCGAGGTTGGTGGCAACCGTCTTGATCGTGCGGTCAACGAGGTCGGTGCGGTCGTAGATCGGGACGGCGCGCACGCCGCCCGGAAGCGCCCTGGCCGCTTCCTCAAGCCGCTCCGCCGCAGCTTGGGCAACGACACGGCTGTTCTCGCCAGCGAGCATGAACACCGTGCCAAGAACGACTTCCTGACCGTTTTCCGTTGCCGCCCCTGTCCGCAGCTCCTCGCCCATGCCTACGTCCGCGACATCCGCGACGCGGATCGGCACGCCGCCGCGATTGGCGACGATGATCGAGCGCAGATCGTCCGCGCCCGATGCCTGACCGGGAACACGAACAAGATATTGCTCGCCGTAACGCTCAATATAACCTGCGCCGACATTGGCATTGTTGCGGTCGAGCGCTTGCACCACGTCGTTCAGCGTCAACCCGTAGGCGGACAGACGTTCGGGGAGCGGCATCACATGATATTGCCGCTCATAGCCCCCGATGCTGTTGACCTCGGTGACGCCGGGCGTGTTGCGAAGCTGCGGCCGGATCACCCAATCTTGCAAGGTGCGCAGGTCTTCCGGCGTGTAGCGGCTCCCATCCGGCTTGCGCGCGTTCGGCTCGGCCTCCAGCACATACATGAAGATTTCGCCGAGGCCCGTTGCGATCGGCCCCATCTCCGGCACGACCCCTTCGGGAAGCTGGTCGCGCGCGGTCTGGAGGCGTTCGTTGATGAGTTGGCGCGCGAAATATATATCGGTGCCGTCCTCGAACACCGCCGTCACTTGGCTCAGTCCGTAGCGGGAGATCGAGCGCGTATATTGCAGGCCCGGCACGCCGGCGATTGCGGTCTCGACGGGGAAGGTAACGCGCTGTTCGGCTTCGAGCGGTGAGAAGCCAGCCGCCTCGCTGTTGATCTGCACCTGGACATTGGTGATGTCCGGCGTCGCGTCGATCGGCAGTCGCTGGAAGCTCCAGACTCCGATCGCACAGAACAGCACGACGATGCCTAGCACCGCCCAGCGGAAGCGGATGGAAGCCGCGAGGATGCGTTCCAACAAGCCCCGTTGTTCGGGGGGCACGGTCTCAATGGTCATGGCTTGCCCCCGACTTCTCGATGTCGGCGCGGATCAGAAAGGCCCCATCCGTCACATACTCGGTGCCCGGCTCCAGGCCGCCCAACACTTCGGTCCATTCGGGCGTGCGGCGCCCGATCTCCAGCATCCGCACCTCATAGGTATTGCCGACCTTGGCGTAGACCACCTCGAAGTCGCGGAAGCGCTGAATGGCCCGTGTGCGAACCGCCAGCGGAACTGGCGTCTCGGCGACGGCGAACGAGCCTTCCACGCCCATGCCGGGCCGAAAGGCTTGCGATGCGCGCGGCGGCAGATGGACATGCGCCACGAGCGTTTGGCTGGCTACATCGGCGGTAGGCAAGATGGCCTCCACCGGCGCCTCGATCCGTGCTTCGCCGGACAGGCTGCGCACCGAGACGCGCTGACCCACCCGCACACGCTCGGCATCGCGCGGGAACACGAAGAACTCCGCATGAATGTCCGAAGGATCGGCGATTACGAATAGTGCGCGGTCGCCAGTCGTGTCGCCGACATTGGCGTTCTTCTCCACGATCACACCGCTGATCGGCGCCGTAACCGCATAGGTCTGGAGCGAGTGGCTGGACTCGACGCGCAGCAGCGTTTGCCCCCGAGTGACCCGCTGACCCAGCCGGCCGGTCATCCATACGATTTGTCCGGGCAAGCGGGCGCGCACATCAGCGCTGCCTTCGGGCGTGATCTCGATCCGGCCGGCCATGTCGATCAGCTCGGCGACCGTTACAGGGCCGGCCCGCTCGGTTCGCACGCCGCCGGCCTGTGCCGCCTGCGGAGATATGGTCGTGCGGCCTTCATAGGAGGCGTAAGCCCAGCTATGCGTGCGCCCACCTTCCACGGCGCGCACCCGCACATCGAAGGAGTGAGGCTCGGCGACGACGCCGTTCCCGCGCAGGAAATCCTCTTGAGGTCGGAACGCGAAACGATCAGTTCGACCGCCGAGTCGCCCTAGCTCGATTGCAAGCTGGACTTCGGCCGGCGCAATCGGCTCGCCGTCTCTATATGGGTAAACCCGGTATTCGGGTTCCACACCATCCTCAAATATCGTGACTTCGATCGCGAGAGCGCCATTGCGCAGCATCCTCCCGCCATGTGGGCCGCGCTCGTAATCGGCGGCTGCGGCGGTGGCTTCCGGCTGTTCGGTTTCGTTTGTCGTTGGCGAGCCGCTGCATCCGGCCAGCAAGGCGCAGGCGAGCAGGGCGCCCGCCGATAGAAGGGAACGTGCCATCAGCGAATCTCCGCGCTGGAAAGGAGGGGAGCGTGGCGGCCGGTGAGCCGGTCGAGCCGCGCTCCCGCCAGATGAAACCGACGCAGCAGATCGACGCGACGCGACCGCACATCGACGACGGCTTGCTGAGCCTGACTCACCTCAAGAAAGGTGAAGGCGGTGCCGCCGCGCCTGAAACCGTCGCGGACGAGCACCACCGCGCGTTCGGCGCTGGGCAGCACCTCGCTATCGAGCCGGCCTATCTCAGTGAGGATCGCCGCACGCTCCGCCACCAGCCGATCAATCTCACGCGCGACTTGACCACGGGTAACGGCGATTTCGGCTTCGGCCGCTTGGGCGTCAGCCTGGGCGCGAAGCACATTGCCGCGGTTAGCGGAGCGGCTGCCGAGTGGGATCGACCCGCCAACGACGAGCGCAACGTCATTATCGTCACCGAAGTGGCGCACTCCGAAGCGAGCGGTCGGATTTCCAACATTCGCCGTCTCGGCTAGGCGAAGCCGCGCGCCGGCCGCGTCGCGCTCGGCCGCGAGCAAAGCGAGATCAGGGTTGGACTCGGCTCGCGCTGCCGTCGCGCCCGGCATCTCGAATAGGGCGCGATCAAGCCGGAAGTCGGCTGTTCCGCCCCAATAGGATGCCAGACCCGCCCTGGCGATCCGCGCCGTCTCGCGTGCTTGATCCAGCGCGATCCTGGCCTGTGCCACGGCGGTTCGTGCGCGTTCCCGGGCGAAAAGCGGATCGAGCGCCCGGCCGACGCGGCGATCAACCTCCGCCTCGACCCGCTGGGCTTCTGCAAGACGCTGCTCAGCAATCGGAACCGCAGCCTCGGCAGCCAGCGCTTCGACCCATGCAGTCTGCACTTGAGCCAGCAGGTCCAACATGCGCAGGCGATTGCGTTCTGTGGCAACCCCAAGCTCGGAGCGCGCCGCACCAATACGTGCCTGCCGCTGTCCGCCCCGCTCCCAAGTCCGCTCATACCAAGCGGTCGTCTGTGATCGACCAATCGGCGAATAAGGGCCGGTTCCCGCGAAATCCTCGACATCGACGCCTACGACATCGCGGGGCCGCACGTCGGCTTGGGCGATAGCCGCCTCGGCCGCTTGGACTCGCGCGGCGCTCGCCGCCACAATCGGATCGCCGCTAGCGACCCTGGAGAGGGCGTCTGATAAACTCAATTCCTGGGCCGCTCCGATCGACGGAGCGGACAGGGCAGCGAGCGTCGCGCCTATCGCAAGCGCGCGCCGCAGGCGCGCTTGTGGGCGCGCAGCAAACGTAAATGACATGACAAGTCGGCCTCACGAGCAGGCGTGGCGAATGCCGCGCCTCAAGTGACGCGGCGGCTTAGGTGCGGATCGCGCTGCTCTTAGGAGGTCGTTCGGGACCGTGAGTTAGAAAGCCGGGCATTCGGCTATCGACTGCAGGACGCCAAAGTGAATCCCCCGAGAACATCCAAGATGCCTTGTGCGATACCGGCATGAACAGTCCCGAGCCGCTATCAACGTGGTGGTGGTTTCCAGTTCCCGGCTGATGGTCAGGAGCGTCTTCGCTATCGTCAGGGTGCGACTCATGAGTATCGTGCTGGTGGTCGTCTACCTCGACGACGATCTTACTGAACGCAAGATGCTCGTGGTCGCTGGGAGCACCGGCCTGATGTTGAATCTGATCCACAACACTTGCCATACTGGCGCTGGCAAAGACGAGCATCAGCGCCGCGCATAGTGCGGAGCAAAGCCGGAAAGCTAGATGTCCAGTCAATCTTGTCACGATCAATGAGCATAAGCGGCCGGGAGGATAAGGCAAGGCTGCCCGGCTGCCGGCGCGCTTAGCTTCTGCCAACCACGCGGTCATTCGCTCAATTTCCACGCTTTGCCGCTTGCCGCCAGTTTAGCAAGCCGTCTCGGAAGGTCAGAGTCGATCCGGCGCCGCTGATGAGGCTGCGCCCGTTTCCAATCCCGGATTTCCCCGGTGGTTCGTCCGCAGCCTCGACACCAGCCTGTGCGGCCGTCGAAGCGGCATATTCCAACGCAGGGCGAGTTCATATCGCCCGCATCTCTATGGTGAGATGGCGCAGCTCATGGACTGGCTTGAGCCGCTCTTGAATCGCAGCGCGATCCACCGCGCTTTCCGCTACGACGCTCACGATGCCAGCATGGGCATCGGGGCCGACGCGCCAGACATGCAGGTCGGCAATCCGCACATCGCCCGGTGCTTCAACCAGCTCACGGATTTCCTTGGCGACGTGCTCGTCAGTGCGGTCAAGCAGCACCCAAGCGGTCTCACGCATCAGCGACCATGACCAGCGGGCGATCACGAGGGCGCCGACGATCCCCATCACCGGATCGAGCCACACCCAACCCAAGAAGCGTCCAGAAAGGAGCGCGATGATCGCCAGCACCGACGTCAGCGCGTCGGCAAGGACGTGGACATAGGCAGCGCGAAGATTGTTGTCCTGGCTGCGCATCCCCGCCACCGGATGGTCACGGTGATCGTCATGCGCGTGATCGTGGTGCTCGTGGCCATGAGCGTGGTGGGCATGAGAACGGCCATGCCCGTGATCGTGGGAATGGCTTCCAGCCAGCAGGAAGGCGCTGGCAACATTCACGGCGAGGCCGATTGCAGCCACGATCGTCGCCTCGGTGAATGCCACTGTGATCGGCTGGAACAGCCGGACTACCGATTCGACGCCGATGCCGATCGCAATGACGGCGAGGACCAACGCCGAGGCAAACCCCGCCAGGTCGCCGACTTTGCCCGTCCCGAAGCTGAACCGGCGATCCGAGGCATGTCGCTTCGCATAGGAATATGCGATAGCCGCGACGCTCAATGCTCCAGCGTGCGTCGCCATGTGAAAGCCGTCCGCAAGGAGCGCCATCGAGCCCGTCAGATACCCGGCGATGATTTCTCCGACCATCATCGTCGCCGTGAGCGCCACCACCCAAAGCGTGCGGCGCGCGTTGGCGTCGTGAGACGCTCCAAGAAAGATGTGATCGTGCGTGAAGCGGTCTGCTTGAGAGGCGATGGTCATTATCGAACCTACTTCGAGTAACGGCGAACAACGGTTTTCAATTCCTCCGCCGCATGGAGGCGGTCGGCGTCGTTCAGCCCTGGCTTCGCAACATGCTGATCGAGGTGGTCCACAATGATCTCGTCGAGCAGTCCATTCACCGCACCGCGCACCGCTGCGACAAGGTGAAGAACCTCGCCGCACGCAGCGCCGCGCTCCAACCCGCGCTCGACAGACTCGACCTGACCAGCAATACGCCGAACCCTCGCGAGCACATCCTCTCGTCCCTTCGTGTGCGCCATAGGATAGGTGGGTATCCTATCCGGAATAGGAAGGCTAGCGCTAATGCTGCTCAAGCGTGTCAATGATCGGACAATCAGGGCGGTCATCGCCATGGCAACGCGCTGCTAGGTCAAGCAGCGCGTGGCGCATTCGTTCCAGTGCTAGCGCTTTTCGGTGAAGCTCGCCGGCCCGCGCGGTCGCTAACTGCTTGACGTCGGCTGACGAGCGATCCTGATCGCTCCACAATCCCAGCAATGTCCGAATTTCCTCTATCGGAAAACCGAGGTCGCGGGCGTTGGCAATGAAATGTAAGCGCTGAACATCGGCTGCGGAATAGTCACGATAGCCGCTGTCGCGGCGCGGCGGCTGCGGCACCAAGCCGATCTTCTCATAGTGGCGGATCATCCGCTGCGAAACGCCGCTGGCGTCCGAGGCCGCGCCAATCTTCACAGCTTCACTCGGTTCAGACGCAGTGCATTGGCGACAACGGTGAAGGACGAAAGCGCCATCGCAGCGCCCGCGAACATCGGCGACATCAGAATGCCGAACGGCGGATAGAGCACGCCCGCCGCGACCGGCACACCGATTCCGTTGAACAGGAACGAGAAGAACAGGTTCTGGCGGATATTGCGCATCGTCGCGTTGGCCAAGCGGCGAGCGCGCACGATCGCGGACAGGTCGCCGCGGGTGAGCGTCATGCCAGCGCTCTCGATCGCCACGTCCGTGCCCGTCCCCATTGCGAGGCCGACATCGGCGGCGGCGAGCGCGGGCGCGTCATTGATGCCGTCGCCCGCCATCGCGACTTTCGCGCCAGAGGCTTTAAGTTCGCCGACGATCCGCGCCTTGTCGTCGGGCCTGAGATCGGCATGCACCGCATCGAGCCCGCCCACCTGCCTCGCAACGGCTTGAGCTGTGAGGGTGTTGTCGCCAGTGAGCATCACCACCTTGAGGCCGTCGGCGCGCAGCGTTGCAATTGCGTCGGCGGCATGGTCACGGACTGGATCGGCGACGGCGAGCAGCCCAGCGGGAGCGTCATCGACCGCGACAAACATCACGCTCGCACCGTCCTTACGATGTGCCTCCGCTTGGGATTCGAGTGCCGACGGATCGACACCAATCCGGCGAAGCTGCGCAGCGTTTCCGATAACCACGGAACGTCCGTTGACCGTTGCGCTGACGCCGAGCCCAGTTTGCGATTCGAAATCCTGGACGGCCTCCAGTTTCAGTCCGCGGTCCCTCGCCGCCACGACGATCGCATGCGCGAGCGGATGCTCCGATTGCCCTTCAACCGCCGCGGCAAGAGCCAGAAGCTCGCTTTCGTCTTCGGTCCCGTCAGCGTTCACGGCGATCAGCTTGGGTTTGCCTTCGGTGATCGTCCCGGTCTTGTCGATGACGAGGGTGTCGATCTTTTCCATCGCCTGAAGCGCCTCGGCATTCTTGACGAGAACGCCAGCGTGCGCGCCGCGGCCGGTGCCGACCATGATCGACATCGGCGTGGCGAGGCCGAGCGCACAGGGACAGGCGATGATGAGCACCGCGATGGCATTCAAGAGTGCATGGCCGAAGCGCGGTTCTGGACCTACGAAGTTCCAGACGACGAAGGCCGCAAGCGCAATGGCGACGACCAGGGGCACGAACCAGCCCGAAATGCGATCGGCGACCGCCTGGATCGGCGCTCGGCTGCGCTGGGCCTCCGCGACCATCCGCACGATCCGCGCGAGCATCGTGTCGGACCCGACCGCTTGCGCCTCGATGACGAGGCTGCCGGTCCCGTTGACGGTGCCGCCGGTGACCTGTGCCTCAGCCGTCTTCTCGACCGGCACCGGCTCACCTGTCAGCATCGATTCGTCTACCGAGGACCGACCTTCGACGACGACGCCATCAACGGGAATCGCATCACCGGGACGGATGCGCAGACGGTCGCCGGCCATAACGTCTCCGACCGACACCTCTTCCTCGGAACCGTCCGCACGAACGCGGCGCGCTGTCTTGGGCGCGAGATCGAGCAAGGCCCGGATTGCCTTTCCGGTCGCTGCGCGAGCCCGCAGCTCCAACACCTGCCCAAGCAGCACCAGCGTCACGACCGCGCCGGCTGCTTCGTAATAGACCGGGACCATGCCGCCGTGCATGCGGAAGGTCGGCGGAAACAGTCCGGGGGCGAAGGTCGCGACGAGACTGTAGAGGAAGGCCGCGCCGACACCGATCGAGATCAGCGTGAACATGTTGAGGTGCCGCGTCTTGATCGAAGCCCAGCCACGCTCGAAGAATGGCTTGCCAGCCCACAGCACGATCGGCGCGGTCAAAGCGAGTTGCACCCAAGGCGACGCCTCGGGGCTAACGATCCGCAGGCCGAGCATCTCGGCGACCATCGACACGATCAGGAGGGGCACCGCCAGCACCGCAGAGACCCAGAAACGGCGCGTGAAATCGACCAGCTCGGGGTTGGGCGCATCGTCGAGGCTCGGTTCTTCGGGTTCGAGCGCCATGCCGCAGATCGGGCAGGTGCCCGGGCCTTCCTGCCGGATTTCGGGGTGCATCGGGCAGGTCCAGATCGCGCCCGGCGTCGCTTCCGGCTCGGGGCGCGGCCCATCGCCGAGATAGCGTTCGGGATCGCCGACGAACTTCATCCGGCAGCCGGCGCCGCAGAAATGATAATCCTCGCCGTCATGTCGGGCATGATGCGGGGTCGCCTCCGGATCGACGGTCATCCCGCAGACGGGATCAATCGCGCTTCCCTCCGCAGGCTTCGTCGCGCAGCAACTCGCGCCCAGATGATGGTGGTGATCGGCATGGTTCATAGCGGAAATCCTTCCATGCCTGTCCATATGAAGTCTGACATCATGTCAGAGTCAAGGGCGGCGTGGGCTACATCGTCGGCTGCGGCGACAGCGTTCCCAGCCACGCGACCAGCGCGAGGATCAGCACTGCCGCACTCGTTTCCAGCGCGATGCTGACCCGCAGCGCGCGAACGCCGCCGGAAGCGCTACCGGCGTCCCGTAACGCCAATCGCGGCGTCAGCCGCCACCGGTTGACGGTCGCAAGCCCGAGCATCGCCGCGAATAGCAACAGCTTTGCGATCAGGAGCTGCCCATAGAGCGTCGTCGGCAGCCGCAAGGCACCCTCCACGCCGACGATCATCCAGACGTTGATGAGGCCGGTCGCCACGATCACGGCGACGATGATCGAGCCGGCCACCGCAAACCCCGCCAGCGCCGAGCGTGCCGAGGCGGCCGACCGATCGTCCTCGATGCGCGCGAAGAGCAGTGTGACGAGGACCGCGAGCGCACCGAGCCAGGCACCCGCGGCCAGCAGATGCAGGCCATCGGCCAGACGATGGATGGTGCCCGCAGCGCCTTCGGTGACCGCGGCGTGGCCGGTCCAGGCAAGCGTGCCGAGCGCTACGCCGGCGCCGAGGGCCACCATCGGCGATCGGATCTTCGCGGATCGCAAAAGCGCTGCGACGAGGGCTATTGCGAGCGACGCGGTCCGCCACAGGAATGCATCGCCCGGTGGCGTCTCGAACAAGACGAAATCGAACGTCTCGCGATCGACGCCGGCGATCGTCGTGCGCGCCATCGAAGCGACCGTCTGCAGAAAGGACAGGATCGATAGCAGCAGGCCGAGACCGGCGACGCCGGCGATCATCAGGCGACCGCCCAATGGCCGAGATGGGCTGGCCGCGTAGAGCGGATAGGCGGCCAGCCCGAACAGCAGCAGCAGATCGGCATAGACCCCGAAGCGCAGCGCCACGCCGAGCCAGTCGGTCATGCCCTAGCGGACCGAGAAGGCGTGCGTGCCCGTGATGCGGTGCGTGTCGGCGCCGACGATCACCCAATCGACCCGGTAGCTCCCGGCCGAAAGCGGCTTGGCGCTGGTGAGGGTGATCGACTTGTCGTCTTCCGATACCGCGCTCGTCACGCCCGTCACCTGCATGACATGGTTCGCCATGCCCGGCATAGAGGTCATCGTCAGCGTTGCGCTCGACAGTCGGGGCATGACGCGCTCGCTGAAGGTGAGCCGCACCGTCCTGGTCGGCGTGACGGTGGCGTTCGCGGCGGGCGTCGCCGCGACGATCCTCGGGTGCGCGAGGGCGGCGGCGGGGACGCTCAGCGTTCCCAACGCCGCGAGCGCGGCGATCATCAGTCGGAACTTCATTTCGATCTCCTTTTGGAATCCATGTTAGGCGATACGCAGTCGCCGCACGCATCCCTCAACCCGGTTTAGATGAGGGCAAGATCCGCGCCATGCGTATGATGGAGGCAGAAAGAAGGTCAGGCGATGAGCAGCAATATCGACAACGCGCTGGCGCGCATTGCCGGGGCAGAGACCCATCCCGGCCTCGCCGGGCTGGAAGACCGGGTAATGTCGGCGATCGAGGGCCGGCCGCCTTCGTCCGGCCTGGCGGTCGGCGCGACGCTGAGCGCGGCCGCATTCGCGCTCGTGCTCGGGATCGTCAGCAATGCCGTGCCGTCCGCCGAAGCGCGCGCAGCGTCCACGCTGGCACCGTTCGGGGCGCCGAGCCCGCTGGCGCCCTCGTCCTTGCTGCTCGAACCGCGATGAGCGCGCGCCAGCTTGCCCTCGTCGGGCTGATCGCATTCGCTGCCGCAGTCTTAGGTGTGCTGGTCGGGCGATATTTCCTTCCCGCTCCGCCGCAGCCAGCAGCAGAACTCCACGCGGTCCTGCACGAGCAGCTCTCGCTCGACCCCGAGCAGCAGCGCAGACTTGAGGCGCTCGAAGCGAGCTTTGCGGTTCGGCGCCGCGCGCTCGAACTCGAAATGCGGGCCGAGAACGCTGATCTTGCCGGTGCGATTGCCGCCGAACACGGCAATGGCCCGCGCGTCGCCGCCGCGGTCGATGCCTCGCACCGCACGATGGGCCAGCTACAGAAGGAGACACTGGCGCATATTTTTGCGATGCGCGAGCTGTTGAGGCCGGAACAGGCGGCGAAGTTCGATGCTGCCGTGACCAAGGCGCTGACCGAAGAACCCCGGTGAACGACGGCTTGGCCGACCGCACGGACGGCGAGCTGGTTGCGCTGGCGCTTGTCGGTCGGCAAGAGGCGTTCGCGGAAATCGTCAGCCGTCACAAGCAGCCATTGCACCGCCTGATCGCCCGCATCATCGGCGATGACGAAGAGGCGCTCGACATCCTCCAGGACGTGTTTGTCGCCGCGCACGGATCGCTCCGCAGGTTCGACATGGCGCGGCCGATGCGCGCTTGGCTCGCGCGCATCGCGATCAACAAGGCGCGCGACTGGCGGCGTCGGCGAGCGGTGCGGCGATTGATTTCCGCGGTGTTTCCAACGGAGCACGCAGCGAATATCGCCGACGACCTGCCAGCGATCGACACGCTCGCCGCCGACCGAGAGGAGCTGAGGCTCGTCAACGCTGCGATTGCCATTCTCCCGGCCAATCTGCGTGAAACGCTGATTCTCCGCGCGGTCGAGGGAATGACCCAAGCCGAAACCGCCGAGGTGCTGGGAATCAGCGCGAAAGCCGTCGAGACACGACTTTATCGCGCACGGCAAAGACTGGCGGTCGAGATCGCCGGGCGAAGATAAGGCACTTGACCCTGACACCGTGTCAGACCCCATGTTGTCGCTGAGCATTTTTCGACTCTGCCATGAGGGACATGGTCGCCACGCGCGTATGGCCGGTAAGGCCCCGCAAATTTTCAGGATGATGGATGACCGCCTTGATTGATCGCCGCATGCTGCTTCGCGGAACTGCCGCGCTCGGCGGCACGGCCGCGCTTGCATCCTGGCTCCCCGCTTGGGCGCAGCCCGTCTCGCAAGGCATCGTAAGACCGCTGCCGACTGTTTCGGGCGAGGACATCACGCTCACGATCGCGCGACAGACGATGATGATTGATGGGCGATCGTCGCCCGCGATCGGCATCAACGGCACCATACCCGCACCGCTAATCCGACTGCGCGAAGGACAGATGGTGCGGCTGAATGTCGTCAACGCTCTGGACGAGGACAGTTCGATCCATTGGCACGGCCTCCTCGTGCCGCCACAGCATGACGGCGTGCCGGGCGTCTCCTTTCCCGGAATCGGGCCGCGTTCGAGCTACCTCTATGAGTTCCCAATCAAGCAGAACGGCACCTACTGGTATCACAGTCATTCCGGTTTGCAGGAGCAGCTTGGCCACTACGGCCCGATCGTTATCGATCCTGCCGGGGAAGATCCGGTCCAGTACGACCGCGAGCACGTCGTCGTGCTTTCCGATCACAGCCAGATGTCGCCCGAAGCGATCTTTCGTAACATGAAGGTTAATCCGGGCGGCTTCAACTTCCAGAAGCAGACCCTTGTTGGCCTGCTGGCTGGACGCGACCAGACCGCCGAGCAGCGCATGATGTGGGGAGGGATGCGGATGGACCCGACCGACATCTCGGACGCGACGGGATCGATCTACACCTATCTCGTCAACGGCCACGGCCCGATGGATAATTGGACCGCGCTGTTCACGCCGGGCGAGCGGGTGCGCCTGCGGTTCATCAACGCTTCGGCGATGACCACCTTCAACGTCCGCATTCCTGAGCTGCCCATGACCATTGTTCAGGCCGACGGGCAGAACGTCAGGCCGGTCGAGGTCCAGGAATTCCAGATCGGCGTCGCTGAAACCTATGACGCGATCGTCACGCCGACGGAGGATCGGGCCTTCACGCTCATCGGCGAGGCGATCGACCGTTCAGGTATGGCGCGCGCGACGCTAGCGCCGCGCGCCGGAATGAGCGCGGCGGTGCCGCCGCTGCGTGAGCGTCCGCTCGCGACCATGAAAGACATGGGCATGGGCGACATGTCGATGAGTCATGGCGGAATGGACGGAATGGACATGTCAGGCGGCATGGACGGCATCGATCCCACCGCAGAGCAGAACGCATCGGCCGCGCTTGCGACCGGCGCGATGGCCGGCGGCGCGGCGGCTATGGGCAACATGGACCATAGCGCGATGCCGATGGACCACGCGGGCATGGCCGGCATGGATCACAGTGCAATGTCGGGCCGCGCGGGCGGCATGGCCGGCATGGATCATTCGGCCGCGGGCGGCCAGTCCGGAGCAATGGCGGGCATGGACCACGGCTCTATGGACATGGGCTCGATGGACATGCGCGATTTCTCGAACGCGCCTCAAGTCAGGAGGGGACCGGGCGTTCAGACCATCTCGCCGATGCCGATGGATCGGACCGGCGAGCCCGGCCAGGGACTGGAGAATGCCGGCCATAAGGTGCTCGTCTACCGCGATCTGATGGCGCTCGAGCGCAATCCCGACGTCCGCGCGCCATCGCGCAGCATCGACATCCACCTAACCGGCAACATGGAGCGTTTCATGTGGTCGTTCGACGGCGAGAAGATGTCGGAGGTCCACGAGCCCATTCCATTCGTCGAAGGCGAGCGGGTGCGGGTGAATCTCATCAACGACACCATGATGGGACACCCGATCCACATTCACGGCCACTTCTTCTAGC
>JAFKFF010000227.1 GCA_017307315.1 Alphaproteobacteria bacterium | reverse complement strand
ACGTGGATCAGGCCCTCGATGCCCGGCTCCAGCTCGACGAACGCGCCGTAGTCGGTGATGTTGGTGACCGTGCCGCGGATCTTCTTGCCGATCGGGAACTTGGTGCCGATGTCGGACCACGGATCGCTCTCGAGCTGCTTCATGCCGAGCGAGATGCGGTGCGTCTCCTGGTTGATGCGGATGATCTGCACCTTGACCGTCTGGCCGATGTTCAAAATCTCGGTCGGATGGTTGACGCGGCGCCATGCCATGTCGGTGACGTGCAGCAGGCCGTCGATGCCGCCGAGGTCGACGAACGCACCATAGTCGGTGATGTTCTTGACCACGCCTTCGACCACCTGCTTTTCCTGCAGCGAAGCCACCAGCGAGGTGCGTTCCTCGGCGCGGCGCTCTTCCAGCACGGCGCGGCGCGATACCACGATATTGCCCCGCCGGCGGTCCATCTTGAGGATCTGGAAAGGCTGGGGCTGGTTCATCAGCGGGCCGACGTCGCGGGTGGGGCGCACATCGACCTGGCTGCCCGGCAGGAAGGCCACCGCGCCGTCGAGATCGACGGTGAAGCCGCCCTTGACCCGGCCGAAAATCACGCCGGTGACACGGGCCTGGTCGTTGAAAGCCTTCTCCAGCTTGATCCAGCTTTCCTCGCGGCGCGCCTTGTCGCGGCTCAGGACCGCTTCGCCCAGCGCGTTCTCGACCCGCTCCAGATAGACTTCGACTTCGTCACCTACCTGGATGTTGGCGGGAATGCCCGGCATGGCGAATTCCTTCAGCGGAACCCGGCCTTCGGTCTTCAGGCCGACATCGACCATCGCGAAATCATTCTCGATGGCGACGATCTTGCCCTTTATGACCGCGCCTTCCTGGGGCGACTGGGTCTCGAAGCTCTGCTCGAGCATCGCCGCGAAATCGTCGCGGCTGGGGGCGGCAATGGAGTTTTCGCTGTTGGTCTTGGTCTGGGTCGCTACGCGGGCCATGAAATCCTTCGAAGTTGCGGTCATGCCGAATGGCCGATTCTTCCCGGGAAGACGGGCCACTGGACTTCCCATGCCTGCGCATGGGCGAAAGGTTTGGAAAAGTAAGCGGGTGGCCCGAAAGCCGCCGGGCCTCCTTTAGCCCCTGTGGCGGTCCTTGAGCGCCCCTTCGATCCTGGGAGAAACCAGGGCAAGGGCTGCCGCGAACGCGGCGTCTATACTCAAATCGGAGGTATCCAGCAAGACCGCGTCGGGCGCCTGGACAAGGGGCGAAATCGGCCGGGATTTGTCGGCGGCGTCGCGGGCGTTGAGTTCCGCCAAGAGCCCCTGCTCGTCCCGCTCGATGCCCATGCCCTTCAGCTCCAGCCAGCGGCGGTGGGCCCGAAGTTCCGGCCGGGCATCGACATAGAGTTTGGCGGTGGCATCGGGAGAGATCACGGTGCCGATATCGCGTCCGTCCATCACCGCGCCCGGACTGCCGCCGGGCGGAGACGCCAGAAAGCCGCGTTGGAAATCCAGAAGGGCCTGGCGGACCGCACCGATCGCCGCCACCTGGGATGCCGCCTGCCCCACCTTGTCGGTGCGGATGGCCAGATCGCCTGCCAGGGACAGATCGATGGTTTGGGCACCACGCACGGCGTCCGCCGGGTCGGCGGGGTCGCCGCCGGCCTGCAATACCGCGAGCGCCGTCAGGCGATAAAGCGCCCCCGAATCCAGGTGCGCGAAACCGAAATGCGCCGCCAGCCGCTTGGCCAGGGTGCCCTTGCCCGACGCGGCCGTGCCGTCCACCGCGATGACGACAGACTTGCTCATGGCGCGGGCCGATCGAATTGCGCGCCCAGCGACTGCATGAGCGTCTGGTATTCGGGGAAACTGGTGGCGATCATGGTGACGTCGTCCACCGTGACGGGATTTTCGGCGGCAAGGCCCAAGGTCAAAAACGCCATGGCGATCCGGTGGTCCATATGGGTCGCGACCATGCCGCCCCCGGGCACCGGCTTCCCGCCCGTCACCGTCAGCCCGTCGTCCGTTTCGCGGAACGAGACGCCATTGACCTGCAGTCCGCGCGCGATGGCGGACAGCCGGTCACTCTCCTTCACCCGCAACTCCTCCAACCCCTGCATCACCGTCGCGCCTTCGGCGAAGGCCGCCGCCACCGCCAGGATGGGATATTCATCGATCATGGCCGGTGCCCGCTGTACCGGCACCGTCACGCCTTTCAGCGCGGAATGACGAACCCTGAGATCGCCGATCTCCTCGCCGCCGCTGTCCCGCCGATTTTCGATGCGGATGTCCGCGCCCATCTCCAGCAAGGTCTCGACCAGGCCGGTGCGGCGGGGATTGAGCAGAATGGCGGGAAGAAGAATTTCCGATCCCGGAACGATCAGCGCCGCCACCAGCGGGAATGCCGCGGAAGACGGATCGCGGGGCACTTCGACGGCGCAGCCCTTCAGGCGAGCCGGTCCCTGGAGGTGAACGATTTCTCCGCCATCCCTACCGCTTTCGACATGGATCGAGGCGCCAAACCCCGCCAGCATTTTTTCGGTGTGATCGCGGGTGAGCGCCTTCTGCGCAATCCGGCTTTCGCCTTTGGCGTGGCAGGCGGCCAAGAGCAGGGCGGACTTCACCTGGGCCGAAGCCACCGTCACTTCGCACGCGATCCCCGGTGCGCTACCGGCGCCGATCACGGTCAACGGCATCAGCGCCTTGTCGCCTTGCGCTTCGTAACGTGTGCCGAAGCGGGTCAGGGGATCGAGCACCCGCGCCATGGGCCGCGACCTGAGACTGGCATCGCCGGTGAAGGTCGCCCGGATGGGCGTCGTCGCCACCGCGCCCATCATCAGCCGCGAGCCGGTGCCGGAATTTCCGAAATCCAGAACCTGTTCCGGTTGCCGCCAGCCGCGAGCGCCCACGCCCGTCACCCGCCAGGCGCCCACGCCCTCGCGCAGGGCGGTGGCGCCCAAGGCGCCGACGGCGGCGGCGGTATT
>JAFKFF010000226.1 GCA_017307315.1 Alphaproteobacteria bacterium | reverse complement strand
GGGTAATGGAAATCCGGCCGGCTGGAAATCGGCTTCTACGCCAAGGGCGAGGGCAAGGCGCAGATCGCGCTGCAGTCCAACAAGCTGCCCGGCGCGACGGCCGTGGAAAAGGAACGCGCCTTGTGGAAAAAGGCGATCGACACGCTCCAGAAAATGGTCGAATCCTGATGCAGCTGCATTTGTCCACCTGGCCGGAAATCGAAGCCTATCTGGCGACGTCCAAGGCCATTCTGATTCCCATCGGCTCGACAGAGCAGCATGGCCCGAACGGGCTTCTGGGCACCGACGCTCTTTGCCCCGAAATCATCGCGCGGCGCGCCGGCGACGAAGCGGGCTTCCTGGTCGGCCCTACCTTCAATGTCGGCCAGGCCCAGCATCACATGGCGTTTCCGGGCACCATCACCTTGCGGCCTTCGACCATGATCGCGGCGATGCTGGACTGGACGCAAAGCCTGAGCCGCCACGGCTTCGAGCGCATCTATTGGCTGAACGGCCATGGCGGCAACATCGCCACCATCAACGCGGCTTTTTCGGAAATCTATCACGGCGTGACGTTCGCCGGTCCGGCCGGGAATCGTCCGCCTTTGCGCTGTCACTTGCGCAACTGGTGGGAATTGCCGGGGGTGATGGATTTGTGCCGGGAAATATTTCCCGTGGGCGAGGGCAGCCACGCCACGCCCAGCGAAGTCTCGGTGACCTATTTCGGTTATCCCGAAGCGGTGAAGAGCGTGACGATGGCGCCCCGGATCGCGCCAACCGGCCCCATCCGGGATGCGGAGGACTACCGCCGCCGCTTTCCCGACGGCCGCATCGGGTCCGATCCGTCCCAGGCCAATGGCGAGGCGGGCGGGCGGATCGTGGCGGCGGCGGTGAAGGCGGTCATTTCGGAATTCCGCCAGTTCGGGGCGGCGTGATGGGCGAATTCATTTTTCCCCTGGCGCAGCCGTCCATCGGAGTCGTGGGCAGCAAGGCGCGGTTTCCGGTGCGCCGGGTCTGGTGCGTGGGGCGCAACTATCTCGCCCATGTGCGCGAGCTGGGAAATGACGAGCGGGAAAGCCCGCTCTTTTTCTCCAAGCAACCCGACATGCTGGTGCCTGGCGGCGGCGCGATCCGCTATCCCAGCCAGACCAGGAATTATCATTACGAGGCCGAGCTGGTGGTGGCATTAAAGGCGGGCGGCGAGAATATCGCCGTGGCCGATGCCGACGCCCTGATCTTCGGTCATGCGGTGGGGCTCGACATGACACGGCGCGATCTCCAGAAGCAGATGCAGGAAAAGGGGCGCCCCTGGGAAGCCGCCAAGAGCTTCGAGCAAAGCGGCCCGGTAGGCCCGCTGACGCCCTTTCCGGGCTCGCTTCCGCCCGCCCGGATCCGTCTCAGCGTCAACGGGCAGATCCGGCAGGAGGCCGACACCACGCAAATGATATGGAGCGTGCCGGAAATCATTTCCCAGCTTTCCCGCCAGGTTTCGCTGGGGGCGGGCGACGTGATCTTCACCGGTACCCCGGAAGGCGTCGGAGCCGTGGTCAAGGGAGACCGGCTTCTGGCGGAAATCGATGGTCTGGAACCCCTGGCGGTTACGATTGCGTGAGCGCACCGTCGCGCTTAAATTGCGCGCTTCCCAGGGGTGCTCCTTCGCGAGCTGAGATCGCAATCCCGCGAATCCCTTAGAACCTGATCCCGTTTGCACGGGCGTAGGGAGAGGCAAATGAACAAACCCATTCTCAGCCCCAAATCCGTATCCATCACGCGCGGCCCGCTGCCGGGCTCCAGGAAGCTCCTGGTGAACGGCGTGCCGTTCCGCGAGGTGGCGTTGTCGGGCGGCGAGCCGCCGGTCCGGCTCTATGACACGTCCGGTCCGTACACGGATGAAGGCGTCGCCATCGATATCGAGAAGGGGCTGCGGGCGCTTCGCCGCGACTGGATTCTGGCGCGCGGCGATGTCGAGGAATATGACGGCCGCGACCGCAAGCCGGAGGATGACGGGTTGAAGCGGGGCGAGCTGCTGTCGGTGCCGCAATTCGACCGTTCCGCCCTGAAGCCGCTTCGCGCCAAACCGGGCCGCAATGTCAGCCAGCTTCATTACGCGCGCCAGGGCCTCATCACCGAGGAAATGAAATATATCGCGGCGCGCGAAAATCTGGGCCGCAGCGCCCTGGCCGACGGCAACAGCTTCGGCGCCGCTATTCCGCTGGAGATCACACCCGAATTCGTGCGTGACGAGATCGCGCGCGGCCGCGCCATCATACCCGCCAACATCAATCACCCGGAAACCGAGCCGATGATCATCGGCCGCAATTTCCTCACCAAGGTCAACGCCAATATCGGCAACAGTGCCGTCACCTCTGGCGTCGCTGAAGAAGTGGAAAAATTGGTCTGGTCGATCCGCTGGGGCGGCGACACGGTGATGGATTTGTCCACCGGCCGTCACATCCACACCATCCGCGAATGGATCATCCGCAACAGCCCCGTGCCGATCGGCACCGTGCCGATCTATCAGGCGCTGGAAAAAGTCGGCGGCATTGCGGAGGAACTGACCTGGGAGCTTTACCGCGACACCTTGATCGAGCAGTGCGAGCAGGGGGTGGATTACTTCACCGTCCATGCCGGCGTGCGCCTGGCGCATATCCCGCTGACGGCGGAGCGGGTCACCGGCATCGTCAGCCGCGGCGGCTCCATTCTCGCCAAATGGTGCCTGGCCCATCACAAGGAGAATTTCCTCTACACCCATTTCGAAGAGATCTGCGAACTGCTGAAGCAGTATGATGTGTCCTTCAGCCTGGGAGACGGCTTGCGCCCTGGTTCCACGGCGGATGCCAACGATGCGGCGCAGTTTGCCGAGTTGGATACCTTGGGCGAGCTCAACCGCATCGCCCAGAAGCACCACGTGCAAGTGATGATCGAAGGGACCGGTCATGTGCCGATGCACAAGATCAAGGAGAATATGGATCGCCAGCTTGCGACCTGCGACGAAGCGCCTTTCTACACGC
>JAFKFF010000355.1 GCA_017307315.1 Alphaproteobacteria bacterium | reverse complement strand
CACCATGATGGGACACCCGATCCACATTCACGGCCACTTCTTCGAGCTGGTGACGGGACATGGCGATCACGCCCCGAGAAAGCACACCGTCATCGTTCAACCAGGCGGCAAGGTGACCTGGGACTTCACCGCCGACGCGGTCGGCGACTGGGCGTTTCACTGCCATCTGCTCTATCACATGCATGCGGGCATGATGCGCGTCGTGAGCGTGCGACCGAGGGGAGAAGCGGCATGAAGGCTCTGCTTCTGCTTGGCTCCGCTCCCGTCATCCTTCTCGCCGCGCCCGCCGCCGCGCAGACGATGGACCATTCCAAAATGCCCGGGATGACGATGCCGGCGAAGCCGACGCCGGAGCCGGTGCCAGAGGCCTCCGAACAGCCGACTGCACCTGCGGTGTCACAAGATTCCGCGTCCGCCCCCGACGCCCCCGACTGTCCACCCGAGCACGCTCAAATGGGACACTGCACGCCCAAGCCCACGGCCGATCCGCATGCAGGACACGCCATGCCCGGCGCCGATCAAGCGACTTCTCCGATGGACATGAGCGGCACCGCGCTCCCCGCCGGGAATGCCCCCGCGCCGCAGCCGCCGTCGGACCATTATGCCGATCGCCAGTTTCCGCCCGAAGAGATGGCAGAAGCACGCCGCCAGATGATGTTCGAGCAGGGCGGGCAGCCCTTCTATCAGGTCATGTTTAACCTGGCCGAGTATCAGGCGCGCGAGGGTGCCGACGGCTTCCGCTGGGACGGCGAGGGCTGGTTCGGCGGCGACATCAATCGCCTCGTGGTCAAGACCGAAGGCTCGGGCGCGTTCGGCGAAGGGGTCGATGACGCTGAAATTCAGGCGCTCTATTCGCGCGCGATTGGACCTTACTTCAACCTTCAGGCCGGCATTCGCTACGACTTCGAGCCCAATCCTTCGCGCACCTATGCGACCGTCGGCTTTGAGGGGCTCGCTCCTTATTGGTTCGAGGTCGAGGGTGCGCTGTTTCTCTCCGACAAGGGCGACGTGCTCGGCCGGCTCGAAGGCTATTACGACCAGCGGATCACTCAGCGGCTGATCCTTCAGCCGCGCGCTGAACTCAATCTCGCCGCTCAGGACGTGCCCGAGAATGGCATCGGCTCCGGTTTGTCCGATATCGAGCTTGGCTTGCGCTTGCGCTACGAGGTCGCACGCCAGTTCGCGCCCTACGTTGGGGTGTCGTGGGATCGCAAGCTGGGTGACACCGCCGACTTCGCCCGTGCTGCGGGAGAGAACCCCTCATCCACCAGTTTCGTATTCGGGATCAGAACCTGGTTCTGAAGCGGTGAGGCCGCAGAAAAAGGAAAGCACGATGAAGGGATCTTACAAGAGCCTCTTGATCCAGACCGCGATCAGCGGCGTCATCATGTATCTGGTGATGTTCGTAATGATCGACCAGCTTTCGAGCTTCTACAATAATCTCAACATGCTTTACATGACGCTGATGATGGTCGCGCCGATGGTGGTGCTGATGGTCGTCGCGATGCGCGACATGTTTCCGTCAAAACGCTTAAACACGATTCTGCTGGTTGGCTCCGCGGTTGCGTTTTTCGGCAGCTTCGCAATGATCCGCACCCAGACGACGATCGATGACGGCGCGTTCCTTCGTTCGATGATTCCGCACCATTCGGGCGCGATCCTGATGTGCGAACAGGCTTCGCTGTCCGATCCGGAGGTCATCGCGTTGTGCGGCAACATCATCAGATCGCAGCGTGAGGAGATTGCGGCTATGAAAGCGATGCTTGCGAGAAATTGACGACCAGAGTTGGGGCTAAATCGAGGCGAGCGGCCTTGTCTGGCCTTACCCGGCCGGCACCGGCTGCGGCATCAGGATCAGCTTGCCATCTTGCGCAGACTCTGGGCCTGGCGGCGAAGAGAGACTCGTCTTTTGATCCGTTTAGTCCCTGAGGCAAAGGCGATCGAGCTTCAGGATGCGCTTGAGGTGCGCAAACAGCATCTCGACCTTTTTCAATCGCGTCGCCCCCCTTGCACATTCATTAGATAATGCTAAATTAGAGACATCTAATGGAAAGCCGTAGTGCAGCCTGATCTCGTCAGCCAGTTCAGTCGCCACGCCGCCGAGGCGGTGGGTTTGTTGAAGGCGTTGGCCAGCGAGCCGCGCCTGCTCGTGCTCTGCTACCTCGCGGAAACGGGCGAGATGTCCGCTGGTGACCTCACCGAACAGGTGGGCCTCAGCCAATCGGCCTTGTCGCAACACCTCGCCAAGCTGCGCGAGGAAGGGCTCGTCGCCATCAGGAAGGAGGCCCAGACGGTCTTCTACCACGTCTGCGACCCGAAGGCCGAGCAGCTGCTCGCGCTTCTCCATGACCTCTTCTGCCCAGAACTCGGACGCGAGAGCGTCACTGGAATCAAGGAAAATTGACTATGGAAAAAGACACCAACCTCGATCGCGCCATCCGTCAGGTGGAGGCGGTGCTGCAGGGGAAGATCCGCACCCCGCACGTGAAGGCCTTCTTCGACGAGCCGACCTTCACCGCGAGCTACATCGTGCACGATCCCGCCACCCAGGCTGCGGCGATCATCGACAGCGTGCTCGACTTCGATCAGGCGTCCGGCGCGATCAGCTTCGAATCCGCTGATACAATGATCGCTTATGTCGAGACGGAAGGGCTCAGGGTCGAGTGGCTGCTCGAGACGCATGCCCATGCCGATCACCTGTCGGCAGCTCCCTATCTCCAGGAGAAGCTGGGTGGGAAGCTCCTGATCGGTGCCGAAATCGTCACCGTGCAAAACGTGTTCGGGAAGATCTTCAACGAAGGCACCCGCTTTGCCCGCGACGGCTCGCAGTTCGACCGAATGCTCGTCGACGGCGATACGCTGATGATCGGCGAGATCCCCCTGATCGCGCTCCATGTGCCGGGCCATACGCCGGCGGACATGGCCTACATTATCGGGGACGCCGTGTTTACCGGCGATACCATGTTCATGCCGGACTACGGCTCGGCACGGGCGGACTTCCCCGGCGGCGATGC
>JAFKFF010000354.1 GCA_017307315.1 Alphaproteobacteria bacterium | reverse complement strand
CCGCCGCGATATCCACGCCGGCAAGCGGATCGGGCGCCATGTCCACCGTGCGGTTCAAGGTCAACTCCAGCCCCGCCGCATGTTCGGCCAGGATGCGGATGGTCTTTTCGTCCAGATGCCAGGACGGCAGGCTGGCACCGATCACCACGCCCGCAAGGCCGGCCTTGCGCGCCGCGTCGATATCGCCGCGCAT
Organism: Alphaproteobacteria bacterium; assembly: GCA_017307315.1. Classification (GTDB taxonomy): domain Bacteria; phylum Pseudomonadota; class Alphaproteobacteria; order Micropepsales; family Micropepsaceae; genus Rhizomicrobium. Next base: position 2,826 of record JAFKFF010000354.1, on the reverse strand, counting down.
CACGTCGATCTCGGCCGGCGAATAGACATAATCGCCCACTCGCGGGCGGATCATGGCGCGCGCGGGCCGTCCGCTGCGAGCCGCAAGCGCCATGAAACCGGGACTGGGCGTCAGTCCGCCGACAGACAGGGAAGAACAAAGCTCGATCCGGTCGGCGCCGCCTGCGATCGCCGCTTCCAGACCGGCGGGGCTGTCGACACAGATTTCCAGAAGAATGGACATGGCGCTTTCCTTTCGGGACGCGGCGGTTCTGGCAGAGCGCGCCGTCAGGCGCCAGCGCTTTCACGCGAAAGCTTCGGCCTCCGGACCCAGTATGATCTGCCAGCGCGTCGGCGCGGTGCGGACCAGGCCGCGCGGTGCCCAGGCTTTCAAATCCGCTTCGGCGACTTTCCCGGCATCCTTCACTTCGACCAGAAGACGGCTGCTGCGCACCGAAAACCCGGCCAGATTGCCATCGCCGCCCAGGATCGCCAGCAGGCGATCGCGGTCGAGGCCCTTTGCGCCCCGCGCCACCACCTGGCGCATTTCGCCCGCGACCTGATCGGCGAGGGGTCCGAGCACGATCTGCAAGGCCTTCTCCGAAGGACGGATGACGCCCCGGGCGCCCAGCGCCTTCAGCGCGGCATCATCGACCTTGGCCTGGTCGGCCACGATCAGCCGCAGCCGCGTGGCGCAGGCATCGATGGATATCAGATTGGCCGCGCCGCCCAGCGCCGCCACAAAGGCTTCGTCCCGCGCGCCGACGGGACGCCGCGGGCCCGTGGCCGCCTCGCTCTTCTCGCGTCCCGGCGTCGCCAGATCGAACCATTGAATGGTGAAACGGAACACCAGGTAATAGAGCGCGAAATAGGCCGCGCCCACGGGCAGCAGCCACAAGGGCCGCGTCGCCAGCTTGAAATTGATCAGATAGTCGATCAGCCCGGCCGAGAAGGTGTAGCCCAGATGCACGCCCAGGAGATTCATCACCAGCGCGGACAGCCCGCTCATCAGGGCGTGCAAGGCATAAAGCACCGGCGCCTGAAAGATGAAGGAGAATTCGATCGGCTCGGTGACGCCGGTGATGAAGACCGTCAGCGCCATCGACAGGAACATGCCCGCCACCGCCGCTTTCCGCTCCGGCCGCGCCGCGTGATACATCGCCAGGCACGCGGCAGGCAGGCCGAACATCATCACCGGGAAGAAGCCGCTGAGAAAGGCGCCCGCCGTGGGATCGCCGGCGAAGAAGCGGTTCAGGTCGCCGAACACGCCGTGATAATCGCCCATGATGAAATAGACGAAATTGTTCAGGATATGGTGCAGGCCGACGATGATGAGCAGCCGGTTGAGGACGCCGAACACGAAGGGTCCGAGCAATCCATGCGCCAGCACGGTACGGCTGGCGGCATCGATGGCATGATTGAGCCCTTCCCAGCCGAAACCGAAGATCGCCGCCAGCACCAGCCCGCCGAAGCCGGAAATGATCGGCACCGAACGGCGCCCGCCGAAGAAGGCCAGATATTCCGGCAGCTTCAGGCCGTGGAAGCGGTTGTAGGCGTAGCCGGCGATGATGCCCGACAAAAGCCCCATCGGCACGCCGCTGCGCGCGATGGCATCGTTCTTGAAAGTGGCGATGGTCATGGCTTGAAACGCCGCCGGAACGTTTTTCAGCAGATCGACGGGCGGTTGCAGCAGGGCGATGGCGCCCTTGCTGGCGATGAGAAAGCAGATCGCCCCCGCAAGGCCCGCGGCACCGTTATTGTCCTTGGCCAGGCCCACCGCCACGCCGATGGCGAAGAGAAGGCCGAGATTGGAAAACACCGCATCGCCGGCCGCGGCAATGAAGGGCAGATCGAGCAGGTCGGGCTGGCCCAGGCGCAACAGCAGCCCGGCAATGGGCAGCGCCGCGATGGGCAGAAGCAAGGCGCCGCCCAGAGGCTGCAGCCAATTCATGATCGCGCGCATGATCAATCTCCCCTGTGACGCGCCAGCGCGCGCACCGCGGCGGCCGATTCCGCCTCGAGCGCCTTGGACGCCAGCGCTTCGCAGTCTTGCAGAGTGACATCCCGCAAGACGGCCTTGATATCCGCCACTTGCCCGGCGGGGCCCGACAGGTCCCGCACACCCAAACCGAGGAGAATGGGCGCGGCGGCGGGATCGAAGGCAAGCCCGCCACAGACCGCCACGGGGCGATGATGGCGTCTGGCGCCTTCCACTGTCGCCGCGATCAGGCGCAGCACCGCCGGATGCAGGGCATCGAACTGCGCCGCGAGGCCCGCGTGGCCGCGGTCCCTCGCCAGCGCATATTGGGTGAGATCGTTGGTGCCGACGGAGAAGAAATCCGCTTCCGCCGCCAGCCTGTCGGCCGTCATCGCCGCGGCGGGGGTTTCCACCATGATGCCCAGCGGCACCGGATCGCTCATCCCCAGCGCGGCGCGCGCCTCGTTCAGGATCGCCCGCACCTGACGCAATTCGGAAAGCGAAGCGATCATCGGCACCATGATCCGGCATTGCGTGGAAGGAACGCCCCGCAAGATGGCGCGCAACTGAGTCGCCAGCAGATCGGGCCGCCACAAGCTGACCCGCACGCCGCGAAGACCCAGCGCCGGATTTTCTTCCGGCGGAAAGGGAAGATAAGGCGCGGGCTTGTCGCCGCCGATGTCCAACGTGCGCACGGTCAACGGCCTGCCGTCCAAAGCCTTGGCGATGGCGCGATAGATCTCAACCTGCTCGTCTTCGCCGGGCGGCGCCGAGATCAAATTCCGGCTTGTTGCCGGTGCGGCGGCCGGCAAGAAGTAGTTCCGCTCACCAACCTTTCACCCAGGAGACTCACCATGAAGAAACGCGTCC
>JAFKFF010000353.1 GCA_017307315.1 Alphaproteobacteria bacterium | reverse complement strand
ACTTGCCTGAAGTTCATGGTGCCGTATTTGTCCAGAACCTCCTGCCAGCCCCAAACCGATCCGGGCACCGTCACGGTCAGGACGCCGGCGCGCGGCATGCCCGAGCCGGGGCCATTGTCGCGGGTGAATTTGTAGCCTTGCGCATTCATGAAAGCGACGGTCTGGCCGGACGCCGCCCGTCCCGAGGCGTTCAGCACATGCAGCTTGTGATCCTTGGCGGTGTAGATGATGGCGAAGAGATCGCCCGCCATGCCCGTCTTCATCGGCTCGACCAGGCCGAGCGCCGCCGCCGTCGCCACCGCGGCGTCGATGGCGTTGCCGCCCTTGCGCAGGATCTCGAGCCCCGCTTCCGCCGCCAGCGGCTGGCTGGTGGTGACGATGCCGTTGCGCGCCATCACTTCCGAGCGGCCCTGTGCCAGCCATCCTTCGGCGCGGTCGCCGCGCACTGCCTTGCAGAAGGGCGGGTTCACCGCATCCTTGGCGCTGGAGCATTCCGCGGAGGCGAGATCGGCGGCTTTCGCGCCGGCAGCGGACACGGCAAGCGTCGCAACGAGCCCCACCAGGCCCGCGATGGGCAAGTATTTCATGTCAGACATCCCTTATCCCGTCACAAACCGATCTAGAAGCTGAACCGGACGCCGGCGCGGTACATCCGGCCGAGCGAGTCGTAGATATCGTCGCGGATGGCGACATAGAGATACGAGCTCGCGGACTGCGTCGACGGCGTGGAGGGCGGAGGCGTGTTGAAGGTGTTGTCCACCGCGACATAGAATTGGATATTGTCGTTCCATTTGTAGGAACCCCTCAGATCGAGATACGCGACCGGGCCGATGGAATTGTCGTCCACGTCCAGCGGACCCCAGGCATTGTTCAGCCTGGCGGAGCCGATGAAGCGGCCCTGCACTGTCGCCTGCCAGCCGGCTTCCTGATACGTCGCCGAGGCGGTCGCCTTGAATTTCGGGATGCCGCTGACGCGCGAATCCGAGCCCAGGCTGCCGGCATAGTCGGTCACGACGCCCAGCGCCGTCTGGGTCTGTTCGTCGGTGTAGTTTCCGATCAGGCGAAGGCCCAAGGTGCCGCTTCCAAGTTCGGTCGCATAGTCGGTCTGGAAATCCAGGCCCGAGGTCGTGGCCGACGCCGCATTGAGCGGGCTGACGATGATCCGGGACAAGGCGCCGTTGCTGCCGAAGACCAGTTGCGAGCAGAAATAAGCGACACCGGCATTGCACTGGGCCAGTTCGGTCGAAGCCCCAGTCGAGAAGATCGCACCCTTGATGCTGATCGAGTACCAGTCCAGCGAGACGTTGAGCCCGGGCACCCAATGGGGGCTGAGCACGATGCCGCCGGAAATGGTGGTCGATTTTTCCGGCTTGAGGTCGGGATTGCCTTGCGTGACGCTGAAGATGTTGACCGGCTGGCCGGAGCGCGGGTCGATCGCCTGGTTCGCGGTGGCGGTCCCGGCCGCGAACAGCTCGGACAGGTTGGGCGCGCGAATGTCGAACGACCATGTCGCGCGCAGCCGGATATCGTCATTGACCTGGCTGGTGAGGCCCAGCTTCCAGGTCTCCACCATTCCGCTGGTGGAATAGGAGGTGATGCGCCCCGCCGTGTTGAAGTTGAGCGATTGGACGATGCTGTCCTTGAGGATCGGCGCGTCGATTTCGACAAAGCCTTCCGACACGTCATACGAACCGTGGAACGGCGCGAAATTGCCCACCGTGTAGCCCTGCACCTGGGCGAGCGCCGCCGCGGTCACGCGGCCGCTCTCCCGCCGGTATTCGCCGCCGAACGCGACGGCAACCGGGCCGGCCGGCAAAGCCCAGGGCAATTCGCCCTGCATGGAGCCTGCGACCACGTCCTGATTCAGGATCGATAGCTGAAAATCTTTGCCGTCGTTGACGTAATTGATGGCGGCTTGCGAGGCGACGCCATTGCCGAAGACATTCAAGGGCTGGCAGCCATTGGTGGGATCGGTGAGGGTCGAGCGGCAGGCCACCGACCCGACCACCAGGCCCGAGGTCCCCACATTGCCCGGCGTGACCAGGACCGAGTCCACGGCGCGGTTGAAATTGGCGGTGATGAGATTGTGCGTCACCTCGCTGTGAACGCGCGCTTCGCCATGTTGATAATAGAAGTTCCAGGCCCAATCCCCGATCGAGCCGTCCAGGCTGAAGACGCCGCGATACATCTGCCGGCCGATCCGGTTCACCGGCACGCCCACGCTGTTGCCCAGCGCATTCAGCGACAGATTGTTCATGTCCAGATTGTTGTTGTTGATGGTGCCGAACTTGAACGAGGTGATGCCGGCCGTCGCCATGGCCGACACGATGGAGGACGGCAGGAACGGATTGTCGTCATGGATGGTGATGGTGCCGAACTTCCGGGCCGGGGTGGCATTGTTGGTGACCGATGCCTTGCCGTAATTGAGCTGAATCGACAGTTTGAGGTCGGGCGTCAGCTTGTAGCTGCCATAAGCGAAGATCGTGGCGCTGCTGTGCGGGGCGGCAAGCGCATTGGTTTCCGATGTGGTGGTGTCGCCGTCACCGCCGTTCGAATAGAGGCCCGACACATTGCCCGGATTGAACGGCACCGGCGTGCCGGCGGGCCCAACGAACTGAGTATTCTTCAAAGGACCATCGGTGATCAGGCCGCCCTGGGTGGCCTGGGCATAGCCGACATGGTCGGCGTGGATATATCGCGGCTGGCCGTTGCCCGGCGCGAAAGCCGGATTGTTCACCAGCTGAGTGTCCCGGAACCAGCTGCGCGAGCCCGGGAAAATGATGTTGGGGGAATCGCTGTAGGCGCCGCTGAGGATCACATGGCCGCGATCGCCATCGAAGCTGAAGCCGTAAGAAGCTTCGGCCTTGTAGCTGACGCGGTCGCCCAGATAGGAGATGCCGCCTTCGAGGTTCGCCTTGAACCCCTCGAAATTCTTGTTGATGATCAGGTTGACGACACCCGCCACCGCGTCGGAACCCCAGGCCGCCGAGGCGCCGCCGGTCACCACATCGACCCGCTGCAGCAAGG
>JAFKFF010000352.1 GCA_017307315.1 Alphaproteobacteria bacterium | reverse complement strand
CGCCAGTTGATCGCCCAGGGCCTGTTCCGGGAGGATCTTTATTATCGCCTGAATGTGGTGCCGTTGCGCCTGCCGCCCTTGCGCGAGCGGATCGAGGATATTCCCGACCTGGTGCGGTTTTTCCTGCGCAAGGCAGAAGATGAGGGGCTGCCGGCGAAATCGCTCGAGCCCGCGGCGCTGGAAATCCTTCGCCGCCATCGTTGGCCCGGCAATGTGCGGGAGCTGGAAAATCTGGTGCGCCGCTTAGCGGTGCTGCATTCCGGCGATTCCATTCCCGCATCCGCCTTGGCGGGAGAATTGAAAGAGCCGGTCCGTGCCCTGGAGATCGAGGCAGAAGAAGAGACGTTGCCGCTCGGCACCTCCGTCGAGCGGTTTCTCACCCGCTATTTCCTCAGCCATGGCGACAGGCTGCCGCCGCCGGGGGTCTATGACCGCATCATTCAGGAGGTCGAACGACCGCTGATTTCCATCTGCCTGGGGGCCACGCGCGGCAACCAGATCCGGGCGGCGCAGCTGCTGGGTCTGAACCGCAATACCCTGCGCAAGAAGATCCGTGACCTCGGGCTTGAAGTTATCAAGGGGTTGCGGGCTGAATAGCCCGCAACGGCGCAAGCCCGCGCGCGACAGCGCAGTGAGCGGCCTGAGCCTGGACCTGCGGGCTGAATAGCCCGCAACGGCGCAGCGCGGCGAGCGTCAGCGTAGCAGCCGCGCGAGCCGGGACCCTTAGGGCCGAATAGGCCCTAAGCGGCGCAAGGCCGCGCCGGGGAAGGACCCGGACTCTGTTGTAGAATTGCATCGCAGCTTTCTTGCCACAGCCCGTGCTGTTGCTAGAATGCCGCAAGGCGAGAGACCGCTTCGAGCCAACCCCAACCAGGGAAGCCTGTCATCGCAAACGGGTCCTTTATAAGCAGTTGGCGCGATCTGACCCGCGCCGCCTCGCGCCCATCGCGGCTTGCCCTGGGCGTCGGGCTGCTGGCGGCCGCATCCGGTGCGATCACTTATGTGATCCTGTCCGGCCTGACGCCTTGGACGCCCGGCCGCCTGGGACTGATCGTCCTTCTTCTCGTCAACCTGACCCTGGGCCTCTCGCAGGGGGCCCTGATCGCCTGGCGGCTGGTCCGGCTGTGGGCGGAGCGAAAATCCGGCCGCGCCGGCGCCCGCCTTCATGTCCGGCTGGTGGCCTGGTTCGGCACCATCGCGGTGGTGCCCGCGATCCTGATCGCGATCTTCGCGGCGGTGACGCTCAATCTCGGCCTGGAAGCCTGGTTCTCGGGCCGGGTGAAGGACGCGCTGGGCAGCGCCGTCAATGTTGCCCAGCATTATGTGAAGGAGCATGAGCGCGGGATCATCGGCGACGCTTACGACATCGCCAACAATATCCAGCACGATCCCACCCTGTTCGACGCCGACAAGCATGTCCGTCCGGCGCAGTTTTTTTCCAAGCTCAATTCGCTGACCAAGGATCCACCAAGCAGCAATTCCTCAAGGATCCCAAACCGCCTTCGGCCGCCGATATCGCCCAGGCGCGAGCGGGCTCGATCGTGGTGGATGCCGCGCCGGAAGGCGGCACCGTCACGGCCTTGATCCAGATGCAGGCGTTGAACGACGCCTATCTGCTGGTGGTGCGGCTGGTCGATCCGCAGGTGTTCGGCTATTACCGCCGCACCGTCGATGCGGTGTCGGAATATAACCGGCTGGACCAGAACCGGCTGGAAGTGCAGCTCGTCTTCGCCGCGCTCTATACCGTGGTGTCGCTGGTGACCTTGCTGGGGGCGGTCTGGTCGGGCATCTGGGCGGCGAACCGGCTGGTGCATCCCATCTCCAACCTGATCGGCGCCGCGGAGCGGGTTTCGGAAGGCGACCTCACCGCGCAGGTCAAGGTCTCGCGCGATGACGACGAGATCGGAACCCTGGGCCATGCCTTCAATCGCATGACCCAGCAGCTGGCCGCCCAGCGCGGCGAACTGGTCACCGCCAACCGCCAGAATGAGGAACGGCGCCGTTTCACCGAAACGGTGCTTTCCGGCGTCAGCGCAGGCGTGGTCGGCGTGGACCGCGACGGCAAGATCACCATCGTCAATCGGGCGGCGGCGCGCCTGCTGAACGCCACGCCCGAGGAACTGGAAGGGCGGCATTATTCGGAATCGGTGCCCGAACTGGGCGCCTTGATCCGGCGCGCCTTGTCGGAGCCCGCCGGCCGGGCCGGCGGAGAAGTGTCGGTGAAGCGAACGGGCACGCCGCGCACGCTTTCGGTTCAGGTCTCCAGCGAGCGCGGCAACCCGCATGGTTTCGTGGCGACCTTCGACGACATTACCGATCTCGTCGGGGCTCAGCGCACCGCCGCCTGGGCCGATGTCGCCCGCCGCATCGCCCATGAGATCAAGAATCCGCTGACCCCAATCCAGCTGTCCGCCGAGCGGCTCAAGCGCAAATACATGGAAGAGATATCTTCCGATCCTGACACCTTCCGCCAATGCATCGACACCATCGTGCGCCAGGTGGGCGATATCGGCCGGATGGTGGACGAATTCTCCTCCTTCGCGCGGATGCCGGCGCCGGTGATGAAGCGCGAAAACGCGGCGGAACTTTTGCAACAGGCTGTATTCCTGCAGCGCGTGGCGCACCCGGAAATCACCTTCGCGGTGGAAAGTCCCAAGGAACCGGTCTATTTCGAGGGCGACGGACGCCTGATCAGCCAGGCCCTGACCAACGTGCTGAAGAATGCGGGCGAGGGCATCGCCGCGCGCCGGGCCAAGGGCGACGAAGCCCCCGGCCGCATTGCCGTGGCGCTGGAGCCCAATGGCGGCACCTTCGCCTTCAAGGTCAGCGACAATGGCATCGGCTTGCCGGCCGAACACCGGCACCGGCTGACCGAGCCCTATGTCACCACACGCGCAAAGGGCACTGGGCTGGGATTGGCGATCGTGCGCAAGATCATGGAGGACCATGGGGGGGAGATAAGTCTGGACGATGCGGAAGGGGGAGACGGCGCCCAGGTGACGCTGACATTCCCCTTCACGCAAAAGAATATGCGTCAGAAAGGCAGTGAGGATGAGCAAAAACGGGTTGCAGATCGCGTCTGAAATTCTCGTCGTGGACGACGAGGAAGACATTCGCGACCTGATTTCGGGTATCTTGCGGGACGAAGGCTATGAGACCCGCATGGCGGGCGACAGCGATGCGGCGCTCGCGGCGGCGCGGGCGCGCCGTCCCCAGCTCATCATTCTCGATATCTGGCTGCAGGGCTCCAAGCTGGACGGCATCCAGGTTCTCGACACCCTCAAGCGCGAGTTGCCGGAAGTTCCGGTGGTGATGATCTCCGGGCACGGCACCATCGAGACGGCGGTCTCGTCCATCAAAAAAGGCGCCTACGATTTCATCGAAAAGCCTTTCAAGGCCGACCGCCTGCTGCATGTGGCGGAGCGCGCGCTGGAAGCGGCGCGTCTGAAGCGCGAAGTGCAGGAGTTGAAGTTGAAATCCGGCGACGATGGCGAATTGATCGGCCAGTCTTCGGTCATCGCACAGTTGCGCGCCCTGATCGAGAAGATCGCGCCTACCAACAGCCGGGTGCTGATTTCCGGACCTGCCGGATCGGGCAAGGAAGTCGCGGCGCGCCTGATTCACGCCCGCTCGCGCCGCGCCTCGAACGCCTTCGTCGCGATCAATTGCGCCACCATGGCGCCGGACCGGATCGAAGCCGAGCTGTTCGGCACCGAGCAGCCGGACGGTTCGAGCAAGACCGGGCTGTTCGAACTCGCCCATAATGGCACGCTCTATCTGGACGAAGTGTCGGACATGCCGCTGGAAACGCAGGGCAAGATTCTGCGCGTCCTGATCGACCAGACCTTCACCCGCATCGGCGGCACCAGCCGGGTGCAGGTCGACGCGCGGGTGATCTGCTCGACCACGCGCGATCTTCGCAGCGAGACGGAAGGCGGGCGGTTCCGCGAGGATCTCTATCACCGCCTCAATGTCGTGCCGGTGCGCATTCCGTCGCTGGCGGAACGGCGCGACGACATTCCCACCCTGATCTCCCATTTCATGAAACGGCTGTCGGCCGCGGGCGGCTTGCCGGTGCGCCAGATCGGCGACGACGCCATGGCGGTGCTGCAGGCGCATGGCTGGCCCGGCAATGTCCGCCAGTTGCGCAATATCGTCGAACGACTCTTGATCCTGGCCAGCGACGACCTTTCCGAAGGCATCACAGCCGACCTTCTTCCCACCGACCTGGGAAGCGGCAATGGCTGGAGCGGCGGCAAGAGCAGCGATCTGGTGATCTCGCTTCCCTTGCGCGAAGCCCGGGAGATTTTCGAGCGCGATTATCTTGTGGCCCAGATCAACCGGTTCGGCGGCAATATCTCCCGCACCGCGGCGTTCATCGGGATGGAACGCTCGGCCCTGCATCGCAAGCTCAAATCGCTGGGCGTGGGGTCGGCGCAGAACTTCAACGCCTAGGAGCGGCTTTCGGACATGAAGAAATGGACGGCATCGCGGGCGCC
>JAFKFF010000351.1 GCA_017307315.1 Alphaproteobacteria bacterium | reverse complement strand
TCTTAAACATAGTAGTTTTTCACCGTGTTGTCGGCGCCGATCTGCCAGGTCTGGATGGCGTTGTATTGATAGAATTGGACGGGGGAGGCGGCCGCCTTCCACACCGCCCGGGTGGGCTGGACATTGCCCTTCTCGTCGGTGGCGCGGCTTTGCAGCAGGACCGGCTTGCCGTCCCATTCCCAGGGCATGCGGAAGCGGGTCACGCATTTGGTGAAGACCGGGCCGGGCATTTCCGCCTCGGTCCAGGTCGCGCCGCCGTCGAAGGAAATTTCGACCTTGGCGATCTTGCCGTGCCCCGACCAGGTGATGCCGGAGATTTCGTAATAGCCCGGACCGTTCATGGTCATCATGCCCGAGGGGCGCGTGATCACGGATTTCGGCGGTTGAATGAAATTGAACTGCTTGGCTTTGCCGTCCTTCTGAGACTGGGTGTATTTCGAAGTCTCGTCCTTGGTCATGGTCGGACTGGCCGTGACCTTGATCCGGTGCAGCCATTTGACGTTCAGATTGCCTTCCCAGCCCGGCATCAGCAGGCGCAGCGGATAGCCCTGTTCGGGGCGGAGCTTCTCGCCATTCTGGTAGATCACCAGGATGCCTTGCTCATGCGCCTCCTGAAGCGGGATCGAGCGCGACATGCCGGCGGCGTCGGCGCTTTCCGCCAGGATCCATTTGCCTTGCGGCTTCACGCCCGCTTCGTCCAGCAGCATGCCCAGTTGCACGCCGGTCCATTCGCTGCACGAGATCAGGCCGTGAATGCCGCCGGCCGTCACCTGCGGCGGCGCCGGCGGAATCGCGTTAGCGCTGGAATTGCCGCCACATTCCACGAAATGCATGCGGCTGATGCGCGGATAGCGCTCCAGAGCTTCCATCGAAAATTCCAGCGGCTTGTCGACCAGGCCGTGGATCAGAAGGCGGTGCGCCTTGGGATCGATATCGGGCACGCCATTGTGATGGCGCTCGAAATGCAGGCCACTGGGCGTGATCATGCCTTCCAGGCTTTCGATCGGCGACAGCGAGCCACCGGTGCCCGGCGAAATCCCCGGCGGGCGCAGGAGGCGCTTCACCTCTTCATGGCCCGACGGCATGCCATAGGGCGTGAACGCCTTGCCCGGCATTTTCATCGAGGGCGTGATGTAATCCTCGGCCTTGGCGGCGACCGGAACGGCAGCGGCGGCACCGGCGCCGGCAAGTGCGGTCTTGAGGAATTTGCGGCGGGACGGCGCGATATTTTTTGTCATGCGCGGGACTTTGCGGATGCGCCTGCGCTTTTTCAAGCAGGCATTGGTTACAATGATCGCGAAATAATTTGAGCGCGGAGATTAAAGGCCAAATCGCGCTTTCGTGATATTCCATGAAGCATAACGTCTCGCGACTTTCCCCGTGCTAGCCTTCGATAAATTCGAAGCGGGAGAGTCGAAAATGTCCGCCCCCAGCCGCCGCACCGTTCTGGCCCAGACCGGCAGCATGCTCGCCATGGCGGCATCGCCCGCCCTCGCGGCGGCGCCCACGCCTCCCAATTTTGCTTTCCCCGGCGGCAACGGCGCGCGGCCGCTGGTCACGGATTTCCCCCAGAAGGGTACCATGGTGCTGCAGCGCAGCCGCCCGCCCTTGCTGGAAACGCCTTTCACCGATTTCGATGGCGAGGTCTTCACCCCGAACGAGAAATTCTTCGTGCGCTGGCATTGGTCGATGATCCCGACCGAAATCGATCCCAAGACCTATCGCTTGCGCATTCATGGCGCGGTCGATCGCGAGATCTCGCTGTCGCTGGACGATCTGCAGACGCTGCCGCAGGTGGACGTCGCCGCGGTCAATCAATGCTCCGGCAACTCGCGGGGCTTTTTCGAGCCGCGCGTGCCGGGGGCGCAGTGGGGCAATGGCGGCATGGGCAATGCACGCTGGAGCGGCGTGCGTCTCGGCGACGTGCTGGACAAAGCCGGCATCAAGGCATCTGCGGTGCAGGCGCGTTTCACGGGAATGGATGAGCCCACGGTCAGCGAGGGGGCGACGTTCCAGAAATCCCTGACCATCGCCCATGCGCGCCAGCCGGAAGTGATCATCGCCACCGCCATGAACGGAAAGCCGCTGCCGCTCCTCAACGGCTATCCCATCCGGCTGGTGGTGCCGGGCTGGTACTCGACCTATTGGATCAAAATGCTGAACGATATCGAACTGCTCGAGGCGCCCGACGACCGATATTGGATGAAGACGGCCTATCTCATCCCCGACACGCCGCACGCCGACATGAAGCCGGGCCAGACCGGACTGACCATGGTGCCGATCAACCGTATGCTGCCGCGATCCTTCATCACCAATCTGGCGGCGGGCGCGAAGGTCAAGGCGGGCACGCCCTTGAATCTGCGGGGCATGGCGATGGGCGGGGATTGCGGCGTCGCCAAGGTCGAGGTTTCCGGCGATGGCGGCGCCAGTTGGCAGGCGGCGCAGCTTGGCAAGGACGAGGGGCCTTACAGTTTCCGCAGCTGGGCCGCGCGCCTTGCCGCGGGTGCGCCCGGCGAGGCCGTTCTTCTGGTCCGCTGCACCAACACCAAGGGCGAGGTGCAGCCCGACACGCCTAACTGGAATCCTTCCGGCTTCATGCGCAATGTGGTCGAGCGCCTGCCCGTGACGCGGACATGAGGAACGCCATGATGAGGATCGCAGCCGCAACCGCATGTCTTCTGGCCGTGGCGACGGCGGCGCCGGCCGCGCCCGTTTTCAAGCCGCTGTCGGTGGAATTGCCGCCCGATGCCGCCGCCTTTCCGGACGGGCCTAATGTCGCGGTGGTGAACCGCAATTGCCTGGCCTGCCATTCCGCCGACATGGTGCTGGACCAGCCGCTGTTGCCGCGCGCCACCTGGGCGGCGGAAGTGACCAAGATGCGCAACGTCTACAAGGCGCCGATCACCGATGCCGACGCGGCTCTGATCGTGGAGTATCTGGCCGCGACCCACGCGCCGTCCTGAAGCGCGGCCGGGTTCCGGCGCGTGATTTAAGACTTGATCGGCGCTTCCCGGCGTAAGACAAGCCCGCCATGGCGCCCCTGCTTT
>JAFKFF010000350.1:1404-4460 GCA_017307315.1 Alphaproteobacteria bacterium | reverse complement strand
AGCAGACCCTGGGCGAGAATATCGCCGACAATGCCGGTCTGTCGGCGGCCTATGATGCCTGGCACGCCTCGCTGAAGGGCAAGCCCGCCCCGATGGACCAAGGCCTGACCGGCGAGCAGCAATTTTTCCTCGCCTTCGGACAGGAATGGGCGACCAAGACCCGTGAGGCCGCCGCCCGCCAGCAGGTTCTGGTGGATGTGCATGCCCCGGGGGAATTCCGGGCCCGGCAGGTGCGCAATATCGATGGCTGGTACGAGGCCTTCCAGGTCCGGCCGGGTCAGGCGCTTTACCTGGCCCCCCAAGCCCGGATTCACGTCTGGTAGGACAATTCTGCGCACCCGGCGGTGTGGAAAGTCCTTGTTCGGGCCGAGATAAGAGCATATACGCCCATGCCGCATTGATCGGACTGAAGGGCGCCCCCATGAAGCTGTTTGCCGCTGTCTCTTTCCTGGCCTTGGCCGCGACCTCCGCCATGGCGGCCGAGCCCGACAATCTGGTGCTGCCGCGAGGCTTTCATGCCAGCGTGGTCGCCGAAGGCGTGGGCCTGGGCCGCCATCTGGCGATCCGCGGAAACGACATTTACATCTCCACCAACACCGCCCGCGATGCCGAGCCGGTGGGAATCGTCGCCCTGCGCATGAACGCCGAGCACAAGGCGGTCGAGATCCAGCATTTCGGCACCGTGGCCGGCGGCACCAGCATCCGCTTCTATAAGAATGCGCTGTATGCGGCGTCCCCGACGGCCGTCTACCGGTTCGACTTCAAAGGCCATGAACTGGTGCCTTCGAGCCCGGCGCAGATCGTGATCGACGGCCTGCCGTCCAAAGGATATCCCAGCCGCGGCATGGCCTTTGACGGCAAGGGCGGTCTCTATATCGAAGCCGGCGCTACCGGCAACATTTGCGTGGATCCGGCGGCTCCCAAGAATGGCAAGCCGGTGGGCCTGCGCCCTTGTCCGTCGCTGACCGGACGCTCGGGCGTCTGGCGGTTCGATGCGGCCAAGCTGAATCAGAAATTCCCCGATGGCGGCGAGCAGATCGCCACCGGCATCCGCGACATGATGGCGGTCGACTGGTCGCATCGCCTGAACGGGCTGTATGGCGTGATGCAGGGCCGCAACGACCGCAACGATGTGGTCGCCGAAGAACTGCACCGCATCGACAAGGGGGCCAATCTGGGCTGGCCCTACACCTATTACGACATGTCGCAGAAATTGCGGTTGACGGCGCCGGAATATGGCGGCGACGGCAAGACTGCGGCGGAAGGAAACTACACCGCGCCGTTGGCGGGATTGTCGGCGCATCAATCGCCACTGGATCTGGTCTTCTATGAAGCCAAGCAGTTCCCCAAGGAGTACCGGGGTGGCGCCTTTGTCGTTTATCACGGCGGCGCCGGCCCGCTCCTGGCCGACGGCCATCGCGGCTATGACGTGCAGTTCGTGCCCTTCGACAAGGCCGGCAAGCCGGGAACGATCCAGCGGTTCGCCGAAGGGTTTGCCGGGCCCAATCCCGGCGACCGCAATCCGGCCAAGGCCGCCTATCGCCCCACCGGCGCAGCCGTGGGACCGGACGGTTCGCTGTATGTCGTGGACGGCAAGAAGGGCCGGGTGTGGCGGATCAGCTATGACGGGCGCGACTGAGTCGCGTCGTTTGGCAACCCCGGAATTGCGCGTTCCCGCCTGACCCCCGACGGGAGAATCGGTCTAGAGAGAGCCTGCCGGGAAAGGGGGGCTCTCAGCATGAACATCCAGTTGGGAAGACAAGCGCTGTCCAAGACGGAGCTGGAAAGGGTCTGCCTTTCCTATCTGCGCATGCTGCCGAGCTGCCAGCACATCACCCAGGTGACCATCGCGCCCAGGCCTTCATCGCAGCGCAATTGGGTGGTGATCGAGATCGAGCCGCCGCTTGCCACGGCCGCCGACAACGAGGCGCGCAACGCCCTGACCGAGCTTCAAGGAGAATTCCGCCTGGCGGGTTGAAGCCGGGGCGATCCCTTTTCAACGGAGAGAAACATGATCGCCACCAAGGCAAGACCGCTCACCGCTCTTTTGCTTTCCGCCGCCATCCTGGTGCCGGCGCCCGGCTTTGCCGCCGCGCCCTTGCCCATGAAGCAGGAGGCGATGGCGAATGTCGACGCCCGCGCCAAGCAGGTGCAGGTGATGGTCGACACGGTGTTCAGCTACGCCGAGCCGGGTTTTCAGGAAATCCGCACCGGCGAATATCTCACCGGGATTCTCGCCAAGAACGGCTTCAAGATCACCAAGGGCGTGGCCGGCATTCCCACCGCCTGGACCGCGACCTGGGGCGAGGGCGGCCCGCTGATCGCGCTGGGTAGCGACGAGGACGATTTGCGCGGCGTCTCGCAGATCCCCGGCGATCCCAAGATCGAGCCCATCGTCGAAGGCGCGCCGGGCCATGGCGAGGGCCACAATTCCGGCATTCCCCTCATTATCGCCGCCGCGCTGTCCGCCAAGGCGGTGATGGAGAAGAACCACATCAAGGGCCGGCTGATGATCTGGCCCGGCATCGCCGAAGAGCTTCTGGGCAGCAAGGCCTTCTATGTCCGCGACGGGCTGTTCAAGGGCGTGGATGCCTGCATCTTCGTGCATGTCGCCAGCGTGTTCGACACAGCCTATGGCGATCTCGGCTCCAACGGCATGGTGTCGGTGGAATACACCTTTCGCGGCAAGACCGCGCATGCGGCGGGTGATCCCTGGGACGGGCACAGCGCGCTCGATGCGGTCGAGATCATGGACGTGGCCTGGCAGTTCCGGCGCGAGCACCTGGCCCTGGCGCAGCGCTCGCACAATGTGATTTCCAATGGCGGCGGCCAGCCCAATATCGTGCCGGGCGTCGCTTCGAGCTGGTATTATTTCCGCGAGCATAATTTCAAATCGCTCAGGGAATTGTGGGCCATCGGCAACAAGATCGCCGATGCCGCCGCGATGGCGACGGACACCACGGTCGAGCACAAGGTGCTGGGCACGGCTGCGCCCAATTTCGGCAACAAGCCGCTGGCGGAAGCCGCCCAGGCCAACATCGAAATGGTCGGCATGC
>JAFKFF010000350.1:0-1398 GCA_017307315.1 Alphaproteobacteria bacterium | reverse complement strand
CGAAATGGAGCGAGGACGATCAGAAATTCGCCCGGCTGGTCCAGGAAACGCAGAACCGCAAGATCCAGCCGCTGCGCGACAAGGTCGGGACGCTGCGGAAATGGCCGCCGGATGAAGAGCGCATGCCGACCGGCGGCGGTTCCGACGATATCGGCGACATCATGTGGACGGTGCCGACCATCACCGTCCGCTATCCCGCCAACATTCCCAACATGATCGGCCATAACGTCACCTCCGCCATGGCGATGGCCACTCCCATCGCGCACAAGGGCACGGTCGCCGGCGCCAAGGCTGTGGCGATGACGGTGCTGGACATGATGACCTCGCCGGATCTGCTGGCGCAGGCGAAGCAATATTTCGATACCGACCAGCAGAAATACGACCACTACGATCCGATGCTGACCGCGACGGACGTGCCGGCGATCCATCTCAACGACGATCTGATGGACAAGATGCGGCCGCTGATGGAGCCCTATTATTACGACTCCGGCAAATACGACACCTATCTGGATCAGCTGGGGATCAAATATCCCGATCCGCCGGTGAACGGCATCCGCCGCCCGCCCCCGAAATCCGGCGTGAAGTCGGGAAGCTGATCAATTCAGTTCGCGCTTGAGGAAGGCGATGGTGCGGGCGAGCGCGTCCGCGCCATTCGCCGTGTCGAGGCGCGAGCCGAAGCCGTGGCGTTCGCCGGGATAGATCACAAGCTCCGGCGCGGCTTTCAGCGACTTGGCCAGGTCGGCCAGCTTGCGTCCCTGGTCGATGGGGATGATCGCGTCCGCGTCGCCATGCAGGATCAGAAGCGGCGGCAGCCGCGTGACCGGCGTTTTGAGCGGGAAGGGCACGGCGCCGTAATAGATCACGGCCGCGGAAATCGCGGGATCGAGCGCGGCGGTGCCGCCCGACAAGGTGCCGCCGTTGGAAAAGCCAACCAGGCCGATTTTGCCGCTGGCGTCGGGACGCTTGCGGATATCGGCGGCGAGGTCGCTGACCAGCCGGGTCCAGGCCAGGAAGCGGCTTGCGAAAAGATCGCGATCGGTCGTCAGGCGCGCTTCGTCGGAGGGGCTGTAATAATAGACGAGGTAGGCGTCCATGCCGGCATCCGCCAACGCCGAAGCATAGCGATGGTAGTTGGCGATCCGGGACTCGAAGCCGCCCGCGCCGTGCAGCAGAAGCACGGACGGGCGGAGCGCATCGCCCGGTGCGCGGAAATAGGTGACATCGACCGGGCGCTCCCGCGACGGCAAGGTCGTGTTCTGGCCGGCGATCTCGGCTGCCTGCGCCTGCGGCAGGAACAGGGCCAGCGCCACCGCAAAAAGATATTTCCACCGCATCGAGCACCCCATACGGATCGCATTATGCCGCAAAATGGACCATTGACCACGGCCTGGCGCGCGG
>JAFKFF010000349.1 GCA_017307315.1 Alphaproteobacteria bacterium | reverse complement strand
GTGGCTGCCAGCTGACCGGACGGGGCACCTACATGCGCCGGCAGAGCGACCTGGAAGACCTGAATATCGGCGTCACCAAGAACACCGAGGAAGACATCATCGCCGGCGCCGATGTGGTCTGTAACGGCTTCGGCCGCCTGGTGCCTTCGGTATCGGTGCAGCAGACCTGGGCCAACAACAGCGCCAATACCCGCTTTTCTTCGGATTACGAGTCTTTCTCCGTTTCTGGCGCGCTGATGTATCAGGCCGGCAGCTTCGGCGATATTTCCCTTATCGGCCAATATCTTGATACCGATTTCCAGAACCGGCTGATCCCGGTTTTCGCGGGCCTGCAGAATGACGGGTACAAGGTCTATTCCGGCGGCCTGCGCTATCACCGGGAACTCGGCGCGACGTTCGATGTCACCGCATCCTTGTCCCAGACATCTCTGGATTATGACGGTATCGCCCAGAATTTCTCGGGCCTGACCTATGACGCGTCCCTGACCTATCACCCCGACTCGCGGCTGCAGCTCACGGCCTATTTCGCGCGCCAGACCAACGCCTCGAACCGGCTCGGGGCGGCCTATTCGATCGATCAGATCCTTCAGGGCGACGCGAGCTACCGGCTCACCAGCCGCCTTCGGGCAGGGCTGGGCGTTTCGAACAAGCACCAGAAATTTGCCGGTGCGGACCTGATTTTTGCCACAGACATCACCAAACAATCGGTGACGTCTTTCTACGGTTCGCTTGGTTTTAACATTACGAGCAGAATGAACTTGGCCTTTATCGCCAGAAACGTTCAAAGACATGCAGATTTGGCCGCTTACAGCTATGCTGACAATCAGGTGGGTCTTACGCTGTCGCAGTCGTTCTGATCGAGACAAAGGAGCAGGATGAGAATTCGCGATATTGTTGCCGCCCTCGGGCTGGTCTTCATGTGCGCGACCACCGTGCCGGCCGTTGCGCAAAGTTCCCCCCCTCCGGTCGTTCCCGTCTCGCCCGGTACTTCCGCCGCTCCGGTCGCCAGCGATATCCCGGCGCCGACCTATATCCTGGGCCCGCAGGACGTCATCCAGGTGGATGCGCTCGGCCGCAGCGATTTCAGCACCAAGGCCCGGATCGGGGCCGACGGCACCATCCAGTTGCCGTTCCTGGGGGCGTTCCCGGCCGCCGACCGCACCGTGGTGCAGTTGCGCGATCAGATCGCCGACGCGCTCCAGAAGGGCGGCTTCTTCGCCAAGCCGATCATTCAGGTGGAGGTCGTCTCCTATGCCAGCCGGTATGTGACGGTGCTGGGCTCGGTGGCCTCGCCGGGTCTCATCCCGATCGAGCGGCCCTACCGTCTGTCGGAAATCCTCGCCCGCGTGGGCGGGGTGCGCGAGACCGGCGCCGATTATGTCGTCCTGCGCTCGCCCAAGGGGCCGGAACGCACCCTGCAGGTCAAGGACCTGGCGACGGGCGACGAGAATACCGATCCCTATGTCCAGCCTGGCGACAAGATTTATGTCCCCGCCGCGGACCTGTTCTATATCAAAGGGCAGGTCAAAGCCCCTGGCAGCTATCCCATCACCACCAATATGACGCTGACCATGGCGCTGGCGCGGGGCGGCGGCCTGACCGATCTGGGCAGTGACAGCCATATCAAGATCATCCGGAAGAATGTCACGATCTCGCCCAAGGATCTCAACGCCAAGGTCGAACCCAATGACGTCATCGATGTCGGCGAAGGTTTCTTCTAGGCGGGATAAGGCGCGGAGCTTGTCATGAGTATCATTCAATTCTGGCGGATTTTGCGCGCGCGGTGGCTTCTGATCGTGGCGACCACCATTTTCTGCTTTGCCGGCGGTTTCGTCGCCCTGCAACTGATGGCGCCCCGCTGGGACGCGGAAGCGCATGTCTATCTCAACCTGCTGAAGCCCGATCCGGTTACCGGCGAGATGATGGCGGGCGCGTCCGCGCGCGCCTATATCGGCACCCAGGTCGCGCTGATCACGGATTACAGCGTGGTGGGCCAGACCGTGGACAAGCTGGGCTGGCTGTCCGATCCCAACCTGATCCGGCAATACCAGAACCGTTCAAAGAGCGACACGCGCGATTTCCGCCGCTGGCTGGCGCAGATCATCATGGATCGCACCAGGGTGACGGTCTATGACAACTCCAACATCTTGAACATCATCTACAGCGGAACCGATCCGGAATCCGCCAAGGTGGTCGCGAACGCCTTGATGCAGTCCTATCTGGAAAACAGCCTGGCCTTCCGCCGCGCCGACGCCACCAAGAACGCCGAATGGTATCATCTTCAGGCGCAGAAGGCGAAGACTTCGCTGGAGGAAGCGCAATCCACTGTCACGAAATTCGAGCGCGAGAACAATGTCGTCATGATGCAGGACGACCGCACCGACGTCGACAGCGCGCGCCTGACCGCCATGGCGGCGCAGAGCATCACCGCGGACGCGGGAGGCGGCATCGACGGCCAGCTCGCGGAGCTCAATGCGCAGATCAAGAATGCGTCCGAGGTGCTGGGCCCCAACCATCCCGACCTCATCGCCTTGAAGGCCAAGCGGGCTGCCCTGCTTGCGGCGGCCGGCAGCGCTTCGTCGCGGGCCGGCGCATCGTCTCACACCGCGCGCGTCGACCGGCAGAAGGCGCTGGTGATCGCCGAGCGGGACAAGCTGTCGAAGCTTCGCAATCTCCAGACGGAAGTCGATTTGCGGCGCGATCTTTACAACAAGACGGCCCAGAAAGAGATCGATTTCCGCCAGCAGGCCGCGGCGGCCGATACCGGCCTGACGCCGCTGGGCGGCGCGGCGGCGCCGCAATCGCCGTCCTATCCCAAGGTCCCGCTGGTGATTGGCGGTTCGCTCGCCCTGGGTCTGGGCATGGGGCTGCTGCTCGCGCTTTTGATCGAATTGCTCAATCGGCGCGTCCGCGGGGCCGAGGATCTGCAATCCTTGTCCGGCGTGCCGTTGCTGACCGTTCTGGAAGGCGCCCGCTGAAGATGATGCGCATTTGCGGATTTTCCCGTCATGGATGACCGGGTTGCAGTGAGAAAGCCTTTCAACACCAAGGCGCTG
>JAFKFF010000348.1 GCA_017307315.1 Alphaproteobacteria bacterium | reverse complement strand
CCTGCCACCGCATTTTGGAGAAGTATTTTCGGGCAGCGCTCTCGGTCCATAGCGCTCTAACGACATTTCTATAACTCGAGTATTGTTTCGCCACGAAATTGCTCCGCGCTGCTCGATACAAAGACGTACAAGTGTGCAAACTGCACGAAGCGCTTTTCCGTAACAGTTGGCACTATTTTTCAAAGCTCCAAGATTCCACTGAATACTTGGGCATACGCGATCGCTTATATCTGCGAACATGGGGAGAAAGTAAGTAGCACCGAGTTATCCACTCGATTGGGGATCACTCAGAGAACTGCTTGGTTCATGCTCGAAAGACTGAAGAATGCAGCTCAAACGCTTTCGTTTCAAAAAGCGCCGGTGAGCCAGAAGAGGTTGCAAAGGGGTATCTATTCCCGCGAGGAATTAAACGTAGGCATTAAATCCACCTCGAAAGACATCGATAAGCTCATTCGATCAAGGTCTGTACCGTCGCCAAAAGCACAACAGCCCTCAGCATCCAGATCTGGCGGCGTAATGGCGATGGAAGTGGAGGCAGCCTTGACGCAGCTGGACAAAGTAAGGCGGGAATTTGGGCTGGGGCATCCAAGCGATGAAGATAGAATTCGAAGGATATTTGGGCCCCTCTTCAATCGTGAGCTTAAAATAGATTCCCGCGTTTGTCACAGTTGGGTGCTCGAGCGCGGTTGGGATGACGATGAGGCGGCAGAACTTGAGTGGGTTCTCTTGGACATGGCTATCAGCCGTACATAAGTCCACTTGGTGTGCGGCAAGAAGTTAGCCGGCAGGAAAGTCCTGATAGCTGACAGAGTCCGATGTCCGCTCTTCTGCAGCAAAGTATCAATAGCTGACAGATCTCGACGTCCGCTCTTCCGCAGTTTTGCACGGAAAGCGGACATATGCTGACGTCCGCTTTGAGGCAGAAATGCGTGATAAGCAGACGTTAGAATTTGGCGCAGGTCGCATTATGTAAAACCTGACACGGCCAGTCCCCTTAGACGGTGAATGCTATCAAAGAAAATTCGAGACGAACGAGTAAGACAAAAGCCGCCACCCCGCGCCACTAGCCTTTAGGGGCAAGGCATGAATTTGAGCGCAAGCTCCTCCAGGAATTGCCGCTGAATTTCCCGGCCACTGGCCTCCACCAAAGATCGCGCTAGGTTCGGCAACTCTGCCGCCGCGCGGCTATGGTCATCCAGTCTGATCGCGCGGGTGGTCTCCGGGGCATCAAGGCGCATCACCTGATCCTTGCCTACGAGAAGGAATGCCTGGCCAAGAGCATTCTTGGACTGCGCCCGCATGGCGGCAGTGATGGCGTTATACCAATGAAACATGCCGCCCTTGGCCATGGCAGCACTGACCTGGAACGTAGTCTCACCGCAGCCCAGGCTTAGGATTTGAATTTGCCGGCGGTCCAGATCAAAGCAGGACAGCGCATCGACCAGCGCATTCATGACCGGATTGTTGGCCCATAGGCCGCCGTCAATCATGATATATCCCTCATTCGGCAGCGCCTCAAAAAATGTCGGAGCCGCCGCTGTCGCAAGGCCAACCGTGACCATGCGCTCGGTGCGATCCAGCTTGTAGTCCGGATGGTGCGGCGTCTTGTAAATCCAGGGTTCGCCGAAGCGCCCCTCGAAGGCCGGAATGCACAACCGAGTTTTGGCGTCGCCCAGCACGGCGTTCCCAAAGATACGCTCCAACTCCGATTGCAAAGGCTCACGCTCATAAAGATAGCGGTAGCCTTGCACAAAGAGCCGGTAGAGCCGCCCCAGTTTGGACGCGGGCGGGAAAATTTTATCGCCCTCCTGAATGTATACGTCACGGATTTCTGCGGCAGGCATGCCGTGCGCCAGCGCCAATGCGATGATGCCGCCCGTCGAAGTTCCAGCGATCATGTCAAAATAGGGCGCGATGGAAGTGCCGCCCAGATACCGGTGCTCCAACTCCGCCAAGATCGACGCCGGCAGGATGCCGCAAATCCCGCCACCGTCGATAGCCAGAATGCGGAAGGGCTTGTCCTTGGGCCAAGGCTGAGGGACGCGGCGGCCCTGGATGGTCCCGTCGGATCGACGGGTCGGTTGCTGGCTCATGTCGCTGCACCTCCGGCATGGCGACCGCCGCCATACCAATATCCCGTTGCCTGCCAGCCCTCGTAACAAGCCAGCCAGTCGGCGGTCCAAGGCACGGTCGTCCTGGCCAGGAAGTCGCGGTGGGACCACTCATCCTTTTCCAGATCGAACAGGCAGAGCGGCGAACTGGGCAAATCGTCGTTATCGAAAAACACATGCGGCAGCGGCGCCTCGTCCGGCGCATCCCAGTTGGGCACGAGCGCGGGGGACAGCACACGCACCACCGGGAACCGCCGAAACATGGGATCATCGCCGCCGCGCGGCAGGCCCATGGCAATCCGGATGATATGCGCGCGCTCGATACCCACCAGCGGGCCTTCCCAAGCCGCGAAGTCGCGGGTCTGTTTGACGAGGTCGAACTGAGGCCAAAGGCGGCGCATAACGTGAGCCTGCTGCCCAATCGATTTTAGCTGCCCGGCCATTTCGACCCGTAGAAGGTATGACCGCGCGGCTGGGCCAGCGCGGGAGAGGAAATCACGCCCGCTGCAGCAGCAGCGGGGATGACGCGTCCCGACGGCGCGGTCCCCCGCACGCCGGTGCTGATCGAGCGGCCCAGGCGCGCGGCATAGTCCTTCACCACCGTGTCGGCCGGGCCCTCCCCGAACATGGCGACCAGAAGATCCCGCTTCTGCGCCAGCGTGTAGTTTTCGGACATGAGCCCCGCGAGCTGCTTGCGAAAGATACGCAGGTCTTCGATGTAAGTCCGCTGGGCGGCGCGGTTCTCCGGCCACCGGTCCGTAAACCGCTCGCCCTTGCACTTGGGGTTTTCAACATCAATCAGTTGCTCCCGCGCCTCAGCGACTTCTAGCGCCGCCAGAATCGCCCCCGAAAGAACGTCCAGCGCGCCCGAAATGCTGGTCCCGGGCATGGCGGTCTGAGCCGCGAAGTTCGCCATCATCACCGAAGGCGGCATGCGCTGATCTTTACCTGAGCAAGGCGACG
>JAFKFF010000347.1 GCA_017307315.1 Alphaproteobacteria bacterium | reverse complement strand
ACGCCGTCGGCGGCTCTGGACCTGGCCCTGCGCGCCATCGCCTTCGGTGCCGCGGGCACGGCGGGCCAACGCTGCACCACCTTGCGCCGGTTGATCGTGCACGCGAACATCTATGACCGGCTGGTCGGCCGGTTGAAGACCGCCTTCGCCAGCATGGCGGTGGGCGATCCGCGCGATGGCGGCAATCTGATCGGCCCCCTGATCGACGCGGCGGCGTTGGACGGCATGGCGCGCGCGCTTTCCGCCGCCCGCGCGGAGGGCGGCAACGTGTCGGGCGGCGAGGTGATCCGCGACCTCTATGTGCGCCCCGCCATCGTGGAAATGCCGGCGCAGACCGCCATCGTGCGGGAGGAGACCTTCGCGCCCATTCTCTATGTGATGCGCTACAACGCCTTCGACGAAGCCGTCGCGCTTCTGCGTGACGTGCCGCAGGGCCTGTCGTCTTCCATCATCACCCGCGACTTGGGAGAAACCGAGCGCTTCCTCTCGGCCCGCGGCTCGGATTGCGGCATCGCCAATGTGAATATGGGCCCGTCCGGTGCCGAGATCGGCGGCGCGTTCGGCGGCGAAAAGGAAACCGGCGGCGGGCGTGAAAGCGGCTCGGACGCCTGGAAAGCCTATATGCGGCGCCAGACCCAGAGCATCAATTACGGCAACGCTTTGCCGCTGGCCCAGGGCGTGAAGTTCGATATCTGACGCCAATCCCGTCAAGCGTGGGTAAAGCGCGCCTCGGTTTTGGCCTTTACTTCGTCCAGGCCGACACCGGGCGCCCGTTCGATCAGGCGCATGCCGCCGGCTTTGCGGTCGATCGTGAAAGCCGCAAGATCGGTGATCACCATGTCGACGCAGCGGCTTCCGGTCAGCGGCAGGCTGCAGCCTTTTACCAGCTTCGGCTTTCCTGTCTTGTTGACGTGATCCATCACCACGATCAGCCGCTTCACCCCGGCGACCAGATCCAGCGCTCCGCCCATGCCCTTCACCGTCTTGCCGGGAATGGTCCAGTTGGCGATATCGCCGTCTTCCGACACTTCCATCGCGCCCAGGATGGCCATGTCGATATGGCCGCCCCGGATCATGGCGAAACTGTCGGGGGAGGAAAAGAAGCTGGAAGCAGGCAGCGCCGTCACGGTCTGCTTGCTGGCATTGATCAGGTCGGGGTCTTCCTCGCCTTCATAGGGAAAGGGCCCGATCCCCAGCATGCCGTTCTCGCTGTGCAGGGTGACGGCGACGCCATCGGGAATATGGTTGGCGATGAGAGTGGGAATGCCAATTCCCAACGTGACGTAATAACCGTCCCGCAATTCCCGCGCGGCCCGCGCCGCCATCTGGTGCCGGCTCCAGGCCATCAGCCGATCTCCGCGCGGGGCCGGTTGGTGCGGAATTCGATATGCCTTGCGTAATCTTTCCCCCGAAAGATGCGGCTCACATAGATGCCCGGCGTATGAACCTGATCGGGATCGAGACTGCCGGTCGGGACAAGCTCTTCCACTTCCGCGATGGTGAGCTTGGCGGCGGTCGCCATGGCGGGATTGAAATTCCGCGCCGTCTTCCGATAGACCAGATTGCCTTCGTGATCGCCGCGCCAGGCCTTGACGATGGCGAGGTCGGCCCGCAGCCAGCTTTCCCGCACATAGGTTTCGCCATCGAAGCTCTCGGTGGGCTTTCCCGCCGCCGCCAGAGTGCCAACGCCGGTCCTGGTATAAAAGGCGGGAATGCCGGCGCCGCCCGCGCGAATTCGTTCCGCCAAAGTGCCTTGCGGGTTCATTTCCAGTTCCAGCTTGCCCGACAGATAGAGGCTTTCGAACAGCCTGTTCTCGCCCACATAGGAAGAGATCATCTTGCGAACCCGGCCGGCGTCCAAAAGCTGCCAGACGCCGAAATGTTCCGCGCCGCCATTGTTGGAAATCACCGTGAGATTCGTGGCACCGCTCGCCACCAGAGCGGCGATCAAATTTTCCGCCACCCCGGCCAGGCCGAAGCCGCCCGACATCACGGTCATGCCGTCGAACGGGATGCCGGCGAGCGCCGAGGCCGCATCCGCATAGACTTTCCCGGCCATGAGCCCCGTTCCGCTGTTTCGCGAAAGATCACATAGGGCACTCCCGGGTCCTCCTGCAAATATGCCTCAAAAGGCCCGTGGCCGTCAGAATTTCTGCGCGAGTCCGATATAGCCCTGAAGGTCCGGCGCCTTCGCGAAAGCGGGAACCTCACGCCCATTGTGGTTCTGTCCAGCCGCGATGACGAGAAAGGCAAAGTCGCCGCGCTCGATCTCGGCGCCGACGATTACGTCACCAAGCCTTTCGGGGTCGAAGAGCTGGCGGCACGGATCAGGGCGGCCTTGCGCCACCGCCTGCAGCAGGAAGGCGAGAAGCCTGTCTTTCGCGGCGGCGCGGTGACGGTGGACCTGATCCGCCGCATCGTCATCGTTGCGGGCCGGCCTGCGAAGCTGACGCCGCGCGAATATGACCTGTTGCGCCTGCTGGTCGCCCACGCGGGAAAGGTTCTGACTCACAGTTTCATCCTGCGCGAGATCTGGAGCGGAGATTCCGATGTGCAATATCTGCGCATCTACATACGCGCCCTGCGCCAGAAACTGGAGCCGGATCCCCAGCGGCCCGCGCTGATCCTGACGGAACAGGGCGTGGGCTACCGGTTGCTGGAACTGCCGCCATCCGGCGATTGAAACGCCATCCGCAACAAAAGCGCGCGGAACAGGCGACGTGCCGGCGGTGGCCGAGCGGCTGCCGCCGGGTCGATCGCACAATAGCGCTAACCCTTCGCGCACAAGCCCGCCTATGATGGCTTTGGAACAGCACAAGGCCATGGAATGACGTCGCAAAATCCCGACCGTGCGGACAGGGCTCTCATCCGCCTCCTGGGGCGCCTGCTGGGGGACGTGATCCGGGAACAGCATGGCCAGGACGCTTATGCGCTGGTGGAGAATATCCGGCGCCGGTCCGTGGGCGAGTACCGTACCGGCGGCGAAGTCTCCATCGACCGCCTGCTGGCGGGGCTGGGCGATCAGGATATTCTTCTCTTGATCCGCGCTTTCGCGATCTTCTCCCAACTCGCCA
>JAFKFF010000346.1 GCA_017307315.1 Alphaproteobacteria bacterium | reverse complement strand
CATCTGTTCATAGAGATCGGCCAGTTCCGTGCCCCCGGTGGCTTCGTCACCCACTTTCACCATCTGTTCCGGCGTCCAGTCGGCGGTGTTGCCGCCGCTTTGGCGGTTGATCGCGCGCAGGGCCTGCTGCACGCCGATGCGATTGGCTGTCCGTTCGCGGATGCGGACATCGGCCATCAGCCAGAACGCCGCCCCGCCCCAATAGGTGCGATCGTGATCGCGGGTATCGTTCAAGCCGCCATCGCCAGCCTTGGGTTGGCGGGCCGGCATTTCGTCGATGGTCCATTTCCACATTTCGGCCGCGTCCATCTGCCCGGCCTGAACCCGCGCGATGGGTTCGACATAGGTGGCGTTGCCTTCCTGCAGCCACAGCGCCCAGCGCGGCAGTTGCGGCAGCGCCAGATGGGTCATCTCGTGCACCAGCACCCAATCGCGCTTCAGCGCGGCGGCATCGGCATGGCGCCCGACCGAAAGACGGATCAAGGAGCCGCCGCGAAAGCCGAAGGTGGTACCGCCTGCCCCGCGCCCGTCATTGGCGATCACCACCAGACGGACCTCGGTCACGGGAAATTTTCCGAAATAGACCGTCACCGCTTCGGCGCTGGTGCGAATCCAGTCGCGGACCAGAGCGCGGTCGAGACCGGGCGCGCCGTCGCTATAGACGATGTCCAGCTTTCCTCCGCCCACCGTCAGGGTTTCATCGGGAGGTTGTCGCGGCTGCGCCTGCGCTGTGGCAGAGAACGCAAACAGAAACGCCAGCAAGACGGCCTTGCCCGAAAGCCCGGCCATCCGGCCGTCAGCCATCGGCCTGCATCTGTTTTTGCGCGGCGATCATCATGCGGGTGATGCCGCGATGGATGTTCACTTTCACCAGCGACGCGGATTGGCCGGTGCGCGCCGATGCTTCCTCGATGCTGAAACCATGCATCTTCACCAGGCGGATGACTTCGGCCTGGGCCGGCTTCAATTCGGACAAAAGTTTTTCCAGGGTGGTGGCGCTTTGCACCGCCGCGCCATGATCCTCGACCGCCAGATCCTCCCCCACCGGCTGGGCGGCGGATTTGCGCAAGGCGCGCAGCCGGTCGATCCATTTGTAGCGCGCGATCGCCACCAGCCAGGGACCGAACGGACGGGTGGCATCGTAGCTGTTGCGCTTGGCATGCAGCGCGAAGAGCGTGTCCTGCACCGCGTCGTCCACCATCGCCGGCGGCAGGCGCGTTCCGAAATAGCGTTTGAGCCAGGGGCGCAATTCCTCCAGAAGCTGGCGATAGCGCACGGCATCGCCCTTCTGCGCGGCCTTCATCAGGCCTGACCATTCTTTATCGGACATTCGCGAGGCTTTCGGCCTGGACGTGGAAATACTGCAACAATGACGAACTATCGGCAATCGGGCACGCCACTGCGATGGCGGAAATATCCCGATTCCGGCAAAATGGGGAACCGTCTGTAACTTCGCAGGCTCGGGCGGCGAAAGACCAAAGACCCGTGCCCCCGCGTGCTGTACCGGGCGCTTCACCCTCTGATTTCGTTACGGCTTTGCAATCATCCGATCCCATGTCCGCTTCTTCCCGCAAATCCGAGGCCTCCCTCGAGCAGATGGTCGATCGCCTGGTGGCGGATCTGGAACCGGTCCGGAGCCCGCCGGTGGCGCAGCGCCTGTCCATCGGACTGGGCGTGGGGCTGGTGCTGTCGCTGATCCTGGTGGGGATCGTGTTCGGCTATCGCCCCGACATGGCGTCGGCATCGCTGACGATGATCTTCTGGGCGAAGCTGGCTTACGTGTCCGGAATCGGCGCCATCGCGCTGTGGGCGGTGGAGCGGCTGGCGCGCCCCGGCGTTGCGACCGGCAACCTGCTTCTGTGGCTGCTTCTGCCCACCGCGATGATGGGAACGCTGGCGATTGTCGAGCTGGCCGATGGTCCCGCCAATCTGCGCGAGCATCTGATCATGGGGTTTTCCGCCGCCGCCGCGCCCTGGCGCATTCTGGCGGCGGCGCTGCCGCCCCTGGTCGGCCTGGCCTGGGCGGTGCGCGGCCTGGCGCCGACACGCCTTGTCTTTGCCGGCGCGATGGTGGGGCTGGCGGCGGGCGGTTTCGGCGCGGCCTCCTATGCCATGCATTGCCAGGAATCGGCGGCGCCGTTTCTTCTGATCTGGTACAGCCTGGGCGTTCTGGCCTGCTGCTTCCTGGGCGCGGTCTTGGGTCCGCGCATCCTGCGCTGGTAGGCGCGGGTCATTCCGCGTCCGCGGAATCGTCTTTGCGGAAAATCTCCCAACTCACCATGAACAACGCGGCGATCAGCGGGCCCACCACGAAACCGTTCAGGCCCAGCACTTCGATGCCGCCCAAGGTCGAAATGAGAACCACATAATCGGGAAGGTTGGTGGTCTTTCCCACCAGGAAGGGCCTGAGCAGATTGTCGACCAGCCCGATGACCACCACGCCATAGCCGAGCAGGAACAATCCCTGCCAGATGCTTCCCGTCGCCAGCAGATAGATCGCCACCGGACCCCAGACGATCGCCGCCCCGATGGCCGGCAGCAGGGACAGGAACGCCATCACCACCGTCCATAGCAGCGGCGCCGGTATTCCCAGCATCCAGAACGCCAGCCCGCCCAGAATGCCCTGAACCGCAGCGACGGCGATGTTTCCCTTCACCGTGGCGCGTATCACCAGGGCCATCCGCCGCAACAGGATCGTTTTCTGCGCCGGCCTGAGCGGCAAATCCTCCTTCACCCGTTTCAGCAGGCTGTTTCCGTCGCGAAACAGAAAAAACAGCAGATAGAGCATCACGCCCAGCCCAATGACGAAGTCGAAGGCGCTGAGCCCGATGCTGATGGTTCTCGACGCGATCATCTGGCTGCCCGCGCCCAGCGCGGCGGTGAATTTTTCCCGCATCGCCGTCAGATCGGTGAGGCCGAACTGGTTGAGCGCTTCGCGCGCCCAGGACGGCAGGGCATCCAGGATGCGTTGAAGATAAAGCGCGAAATCCAGATCGCCGGACCGGATGCGATCGTAAAGACCCGATGCCTGCTGGCCCAGGGACGCGCTGATCACGATCAAGGGCAGGATCACGATGGCGACAACCAGCAGAACGATGACGGCGGCGGCGAGATTGGGCCGGCGCCCGAACGCCTTGCGCAGCCGCG
>JAFKFF010000147.1 GCA_017307315.1 Alphaproteobacteria bacterium | reverse complement strand
ACGTCAGCGTGGTCTATGCCACCCACAATCCGAACCTGCCGGAAGGGCCGTGCGGGGCCGATTGCATGTTCGGGACGAACATGGCGATCCGCGCATCCGTCTTCGAAGGCGGCGTGCGTTTCGATGCCACCATCGGTCCCGACGGTTCGGCCCATTACGCCATGGGCAGCGATACCGAGATGGCGCTCCGGCTGGAGGGGCAGGGTCGCAAATGCTGGTTCAGCTCCGGCGCGGCGTTGGAACATGTCGTGCCGCTGGAATATCTCGATCCCGCCTGGATTCTGCGCCGCGGCTATCGCTGGGGGCGGGGACTGGCACGCATGCGCCTGGCCGAGCCCTGTCCGCCCGACCTGCTGGCCCGCAAGAATCTCCTCAAATGGGCGGTCTATCCGGTGATGCTGCCGCTTTTGTCCCGCCAGGAAAGCTGGCGCCGGCAATGGGAATGCATGGTCTATCGCGGCTACGAAGATGGAACGCGGGACCTGAACGGGCAAAAGCCGCGCTGGTGCTAGCCCTGCCGACGATCTTAAGAATTCCTTAAGCCTCTGCGTGTGTCTTTACGATTTGCAAACCATGGCATATCGGCTGTGGGGGAAAGCATTGGCTTTCTTCCCCCGTGGCCGAAGGCCTGACGGGGGAAGATGTGCGGTAGCGGGCTTGCCCGCGCGCCGTACGGACGCAGAAGTGAAACACAGACTTTCTTCCCCCGTGGCCGAAGGCCTGACGGGGGAAGATGTCTTCTGAGGGCTTGTCCCGAAGAAGACAGATGGGGGTAAAAATGAACGAGATCGAATTTTCCGCCCTGATGGTGAGCCGGGTCTGCCACGATCTGGTCGGGCCGATGGGCGCGGTGATCAACGGGCTGGAAGTCCTGGAGGATGAGCGCGATCCGGCCATGCGCGAGGACGCGATCAAGCTGGTCTCCTCCAGCGCGGCCCAGGCGCTTGCCCGCATCCAGTTCATGCGCATCGCGTTCGGAGCGGCGGGCTCCGCGGGCGCGGAGCTGGATCTGGGCGAAACCGGCCGGCTGATCGCGGGGCTTCTGGAAGGCGGCAAGGTCAAGCTCGACTGGCAGGCGCCGCATGTCTATTGGGCCAAGGATTGGGCCAAGCTTCTGATGAACGCGGCGCTTCTGGGCGCCGACAGCCTGCCGCGCGGCGGCACGGTGACGGTGACGACAGGCGAGGACGCCAAGGCGCCCAGCTTCAAGGTCGTCGCGGCCGGTCCGGTGGCGCGGCTCTCCGAAGACGTGGCGCAGATTCTCAAGGGCGAGCAGGTACAGGGCCCGGTGGATGCGCGCGCCATCCAGCCCCATCTCACCTATCGCCTGTCGCGGACCGTGAATGCCGGCCTTGCCGTGACGGCGGGCGAAGGCAGCATAGTGATTACCGCGGGTTAACCGGTTCCGGCGCCAAGCAGGAGGCGCAAGGTCCCGTTTACCTTCCCCCCCTAGTCTCTGCAGGATTCGGGAGGGGCCCATGAAGAACTGTCTGGTGGTCGAGGACAGCCGCGTGATGCGCGCCGTCGCGCGCCGTCTCTTCGAGGAATTGCGCTTCGAAACCGGGGAGGCCGAAGACGGCATGGGCGGCCTGCGCGCCTGCCACGAAAAGATGCCGGACGTGATCTTCCTGGACGGGAATCTGCCCTCCATGCCCGGGCCGGAATTCATCAAGAGCGTGCGCGGCCAGCAGAACGGCGCCCATCCGGTGATCTTGCTCGCCACCACCGAGAACGATCCGGACGAGATCGCCGCCGCGATGGCCGCGGGCGCCGACGATTTCGTGATGAAGCCCTACGACCGCGCCACCTTGCGCAGCAAGCTGGTCGAACTGGGCCAGCCGGTCTGAATCCGGCGCGATGACGCAAGAGGATTTCCTGTTCCTGGCCCGGCTGGTGCGCCGGCGCAGCGGCCTTCTTCTGGCCGAAGGGCGCGGGCCGGCACTGGAGTTGCGGCTGCAGCCGGTGATGCGGCGCTTCGGATTCCGCGATGCCAAGGCGATGATGGCCGAACTCCGGCTGGGGCATGAGGCGCTTGCTCAGGCGCTCACCGAAGCGGTCACGATCAACGAGACATCCTTTTTTCGTGATCCCCATCAGTTCGCGCGGCTGCGCGACCATGTCCTGCCCGGGCGCATCGCCGCCAGGAGCGGGGAAAAGCGGCTGCGCATCTGGTCGGCGGGATGCGCCGCGGGCCAGGAAGCCTGGTCGCTGGCGATGATGCTGGACGCGATGCCGCTTTCGGGCTGGACGGTGGACCTGATCGCCACCGATCTGTCCGGCGACGCCATCGCGCGCGCCAAGGCGGGGCATTATTCCCAGTATGACGTGCTGCGCGGCCTGTCGGAGGAAGACGTGGCCCGCCATTTCACGGCGCTGGAAAACGGCTTCGCCATTTCCAGCCGGCTGAAGCGCACGGTGCGCTTCCGCAAGTTCAACCTGCTGGACAGTTTCGGCTGGCTCGACGATGTCGATCTCATTCTCTGCCGCAATGTGCTTTTGCATTTCGACCGGGTGGCGCGGATCGCGGTGCTGGAGCGGCTGGCGGAAACGCTCGCGCCCGGCGGGGCGCTGCTTCTGGGCGAGAGCGAGACCGTGCAGGGACGCAGCGACCTGTTCCAGGAGATCGCCGGAAGCCCCGGCTTTTACAGTCCCACCGAAATGCCGGTGGCGCGGCTGGCGGGATGAAGGCGCGGCTCTAACCCAGCGCCCGGCCGGTGATCTTTTCCAGCACCTTGATCGGCGCGGTGTCGGGCTCGCCCATTTCGGCGACGTCGAAATGGAAGGTCTGCTCCAGCGCGAATTCGCCCTTCAGCGCGGCGTGCAGCACCTGGTCGGTATAGACCAGCCAGCAGCTTCCCGGCGGAAAATCCAGCGCGGTGTGCGGCGCGGTCTTCTGATAGTGCGCGTCCCGCTTGGCGCCGTCATGCAGGGACAGCATCATTTCGTCGTAAGCCGAGCGGCGGCCGCGCGTCACCCCCAGCTTGCCAAAGGCCCAACTCTTGCCGGGAAAATGCGGCTTGATGCGGGGCGCGAATCTGGCGGCGAAATCGGCGAAGGGCTCGCCCACTTCCCAATGCCGCGCCCCGCCGCCGCTTGCCTTGACCGGCGCGACATTGGCGAAGAAGCGCAGGATTCGTCGCCCGTCCTTCATCGGCCGCGACGGAAAGGCAT
>JAFKFF010000146.1 GCA_017307315.1 Alphaproteobacteria bacterium | reverse complement strand
GGAAGCGTCAGCCAGGCATGAAAACAGTCCCGCGCGCCGACCGCCGCCGACAGAAGCCTGGCCGCGATGGCGTGGCGGGCGGCGGTTTCCGCGCGGATGGCATGCAGCACGGCCTCGGCGATGCCCTCTTCCATCCAGCGCCTCACGATCGCGGCGGTGAACGGCGACGCCATGCCGTCGAAGGCGCGAATGGCGTCGGCCGCGCGGGCCTGGGTGCGGGCATCGGGCAGGATCAGATAGGCGATGCGAAGCGCGGGCGAGAGGCATTTGGAAAGCCCGGCGATGTGATAGACGCAATCGGGCCCATAGGCCGCCAGCGGCGCCATCGGATCGCGCGGCAAGGCGCCATAGGCGTCGTCTTCTATGATCGCCACGCCGTGGCGGCGCGCGATTTCGACCAGCTTGCGCCGCCGCTGCGCCGGCAGCGTGGCGGTGGTGGGATTGTGGAAGGTGGGCGTGCAGTAAAGCGCCCTGGGCTTGTAAGCCAGGCACGCCGTCTCGAAACTCTCGGGCAAAAGACCCTGTTCGTCCATCGCGACGGGCTTCAGAACGATGCCCCGGTGCGCGGCGAGGGCCAGGAAACCGGGATAGGCCAAAGCTTCCACGCAGATCGTGTCGCCGGGCCGCGCCAGAAGCGCCAGCGCCGCGGCCAGCGCCCCTTGCGTGCCCGGACAGATCGCGACGCGGTCCGCGCTCGCCTCCGGCAGGCGGCTTTTCAGCCATTGCGCGCCCGCTTCGCGGTCCGGCGCGGCGCCGCCGGGGTCCTGATAGGCCAGAAGAAGATCGTTGCCTTCGCCGGCGACTGCGGTGATGGCGGCTTGCATGCGCGCCTGGAGCGCCGCGTCTTCGAAGCGCGGCGGCAGGTTCATGCTGATATCGACGGCGCGGCTGGCCGCCGGCGGGGTTTGCGCGGAACGCAGACGGACATAGGTGCCATGGCCGACCCGTCCCTCCACCAGGCCGCGCTTGCCCGCTTCCGCATAGGCGCGGGTGACTGTGGTGAAGTCGATGCCCAGCGCCTTGGCCAGCGTCCGCTGCGGCGGCAGCCGTGTCCCCGGCTTCAGGCGCCCGGCGGCCATGTCGGCGGCGATGGCATCGGCGATGGCGAGATAGACCGGCCCTTCCCCCAGCCCCTGTGCGGGTTGCCAACTTGCCGGCTGCGTCGCTTTGGACATTGTACGGACCCAGATTTCCATATATACGTATATTGTATGTTCTAATGTATGGAGGCTGGTGTGGAAAGCGGAATCTCGGCAATCCCCCTGCAGACGGCGATGACGAATGAGGTTCCCTTAAGTCTGGCGGCGCGGCGTGGCCTGATGGGCCGCTGTCCCAGCTGCGGCAAGACCCATCTGTTCGCCAGCTACCTGAAGCAGATCGAGGCCTGCCCGCTCTGCGGGGCCCATTTCGGCCGCATCCGCGCCGACGACGCCGCCCCCTGGGGCACCATCATCGTGGTGGGCCACATCTTCATGCCGCTGATGTTCCTGATCAGCCTGGAGGCCTATATGCCCTTCTGGGCCGGGGTGGCGGTGTGGGCCGCGCTCTTCACCGCTTTGTCGCTGGTGCTTCTGCCGCGCTCGAAGGGCCTGTTCATCGCGCTTCTGTGGGCGACGCGCGCGCCCGGCGTGAACAACGGCTGACCGGTCAGCGGTTGAGATAGAATTCGATCGGCACCACCGCATCCAGGGTGCGCGTGGGATAGTCGGCGGGCAAGGCCGGAAGCGGCTCCGCCCGCCGGATCAGCGCCAGCGCCTCATTGTCCAGCACCGCGCGGCCGGAGCTTTTCTGGATGTCGGCCACCGTGACGTGACCGCTTGCGTCCATCACGAAATGCAGCATCACCACGCCTTCGATATGCGCCTTGCGGGCGGCGGGCGGATATTGCTTGAAGCGATTGAGCTGGGCGAGAAGGCGCGCGACGAAGCTCTCGTGACCTTCGCCAGCGCCTTTCTGCGCCACCGGCGCGGGCGTGGCGGGCGGCGCCTGGGTCGTCACCGGCGGCGAGGCTTGAATGGCGCGCGGCGGCGGCTGCACCGTCACGATCGGCGGCGGCGCGGTGACGACCGTCGGCCGCAGCAGGGGCGGCGGCGGGACCGCGGCATCGAGCTTGTCCTGCTTGGGCTTTTCCAGCTGGATCATCAGGGCCGGCGGCGCCTGGAACGGGCGCGCCACCTGCACGCCGAGAAGAAAGGCGAAGACCGCACCGACATGGATGAGGATCGTGACCAGCAGGGCGCCCGCATTGCCGCGCCCCTCGCCTTCGGGACGCGGCAAGGCGCGCAGCGTGTGCGCCGTGCGTTCGTCGAAAGCCTCGCTGGACAGATGCATGGTCATCCCGCGGTCTCCTCGGCGAGGACCGCCGACATCGGGATGTGCCGCTTGCGCTTCTTAAGCCACATCACCACGCCGGTGAAGACGAAGAGAGCGGGCACAAGGCCGCTGAGGAACACCAGGAACTGCCAGATCGCGCCCAGCCCCGAGCCCTGATGCAGCGGCCGCTGCCACGCCATGACGCTGTTCGACATATCGCGCGTCGCCACCACTTTGCCGCGCCACGGATCGATATAGACGGTCGCGCCGACGTCGACCTTCGCCTGCATGTTGACCATGACGGTGCGGTCGGGCCGCGACGGCAAGGTGATGCCGGTGACGGTCGCGTTGGGTAGTGTCTCGCGCGCCATCGCAATGGCGTCTTCCGCACGGATCGCGGTGGCGCCGGCCAGGGCTTGGATTTCCGGGCCTTCACGCAGGTTGAAGGCCGCGCGGCCAGCCTGCCCGCCGCCGGCCAGGCCGAAAGCGCTGGGGAACGCGATCACCACGCCGGAGAAGCTCACGATCATGAAAACCACGAAAATCCAGATGCCGGTCGCGGCATGCAACTCGCGATGGAAGCGCAGGCCCTTGGCGGTGCGGCGCACCAGAAAGGCATATTTCCATTGGCCGCGCTTGGGCCACCACAGCACCAGGCCGGTGACGCCCAATGCCAGCATGGCGACCCCCAGCCAGCCCACAAACTGACGCCCTTCGCGGCCCATCAGGAAATTGCCATGCAGCTGGTGCACGAACATCAGCGCAGGCGGCAAGCCGGCCTTTTGCGTTCCCAGCACGGCACCGGAAACCGGATCGATGAAGACCTGCGTCGCCTGTTGGCGTTGCGGACCTGCCGGCGCCGCCCCCCGCTGTCCTTCCGCGCGACGCGGACCTGCG
>JAFKFF010000145.1 GCA_017307315.1 Alphaproteobacteria bacterium | reverse complement strand
GTTTCTTCACGGCCCTGGCGAACGCGTTCGCCTCCAACAATTTCGCGGCGATGGGGCCGGCTCTGCTGGGGCTGATTTCCTTCATTTTCATCGGGCTTCTTCTGCTGGCGATGATGGCCGCGCCGGTGATGCAGCTGGCGATGGGGAGCCGCAAATCCGGTGCGCTGGCCCGTTTCGCCTTCGGGCCGCAGGAATGGCGGCTTTTCCGCGCCAGCCTGGGCGTCGCGGGTTTTCTTCTGGCTCTGCTTCTGATCGTGAGCATGGGGGCAGCCGCCCTCCTGGGGCCCGGCAGCCGAAACGCCAATGCCGCTTCGCTGGTGATTTTCTATTTGGGGATGATTTTTTTCTTGCTGCGCTTCGGCTTTCTGCTGCCGGCGGTGTCGGTGGCCGAAACCGGCCCGGTCCTGCCGCGCAGCTGGCTGCTCAGCGCCGGCAATGTCTGGCGGATCCTGGGTGTGCTTCTGGCCGTGGTGATGCCGGTGCGCATCGCCATGATCTTGGTGCAGGTGGCGCTGGAAGGCCCGCGCATGCTGGATACGCCGCTGGCCGATTCCACCGCCATGGTGGCGGCCCGGATCCATTTCGCCAGTCAGGCCATGCCGGTCACGGCAGGGCTCTTCTTCCTGTTCGCGCCCCTGCTGCTGGGACTGACCATCGGGGCCAGCGCCCATGTCTACAAGCTGTTGAAGAGCGATCAGCCGGCCTAGAGCCGCCGAGCCCGCCCTTTCAGCCGGCTTTCACTTTTCGGGCAGGCTCGCGGGCTTTCAGCAGCGGCTTCAGATATTGGCCGGTATAGGAACGGGCGATCTTCGCCACATCTTCCGGCGTGCCCGAGGCCACGATCTCGCCGCCGCCATCGCCGCCTTCCGGTCCCAGATCGATGATCCAGTCGGCGGTCTTGATCACTTCCAGATTGTGCTCGATCACTACCACGGTGTTGCCGGCATCGACCAGCTCGTTCAGCACCTCCAACAGCTTCTTGACGTCGTGGAAATGCAGCCCCGTGGTGGGTTCGTCCAGAATGTAGAGCGTGCGGCCGGTGGCGCGGCGCGACAATTCCTTGGACAGTTTCACGCGCTGGGCCTCGCCGCCCGAAAGCGTGGTCGCCTGCTGACCGATGGAAATGTAACCCAGGCCAACCCGCTTCAAGGTTTCCAGCTTTTCGGCGATGGACGGTACCGCCTTGAACAGGTCCGCGCCCGCTTCCACCGTCATGTCCAGCACGTCGCTGATCGAATGGTCGCGGAATTTTACTTCCAGGGTCTCGCGGTCATAGCGCTTGCCCTTGCAGACATCGCACTGGACATAGACGTCGGGCAGGAAGTGCATCTCGATCTGGATGACGCCGTCGCCCTGGCAGGCTTCGCAGCGCCCGCCCTTGACGTTGAAGCTGAAGCGCCCCGGGGCATAACCGCGCGCCTTGGATTCCGGCAGTTCGGCGAACCAGTCGCGGATCGGGGTGAAGGCGCCGGTATAGGTCGCCGGATTGGACCTGGGCGTCCTGCCGATGGGCGATTGGTCGATGTCGATCACCTTGTCCAGGAATTCCAGCCCTTCGATCCGGTCGTGCGGCGCGGGATGTTCGCGCGCTTGTGAAAGCTTGCGCGAGGCCGCCTTGAACAGGGTTTCGATGGTGAGGGTGGATTTGCCGCCGCCGGAGACGCCGGTGATGCAGGTGAGGGTGCCGAGCGGTATCTGCGCCGTGACATTCTTCAGATTGTTGCCACGCGCGCCCACGATCTTCAGCCAGCGATTGTTCGTCGCTTTGCGCCGCTTGGCCGGAACGGCGATGTTTTCCTGGCCGTTGAGATATTTGCCGGTGAGGCTCTTCTTGCTGGCCATGATCTGGGCCGGCGTGCCTTCGGCGATGATGTGGCCGCCATGCACGCCCGCGCCGGGACCCATGTCGATGACATGGTCGGCGGTACGGATGGCATCTTCGTCATGCTCCACCACCAGCACGGTGTTGCCCATGTCGCGCAGGCCTTTGAGGCTGTCCAATAGTTTGGAATTGTCGCGCTGGTGCAGCCCGATGGAAGGCTCGTCCAGGACATAGAGAACGCCGGTCAGTCCTGAGCCGATCTGAGACGCCAGCCGGATACGCTGGCTCTCTCCGCCCGAAAGCGTGCCGGAGGAGCGCGCCAGGGTGAGATATTCCAGCCCGACATTGTTGAGGAATTTCAGCCGCTCGCGGATCTCCTTGAGGATGCGGACGGCGATTTCCTGCTGCTGCTTGTTGAGCGTCTTGTCGATGCCGCGGAACCAGCTGTCGGCATCGCGGATCGATTGCTCGCAGACCTGGCCGATATGCAGGCCGCCGATCTTCACCGCCAGGGCCTCGGGCTTGAGGCGGTAGCCTTTGCAGACTTCGCAGGGCGCCTCCGCCTGGAAGCGTTCCAGATCTTCCTGCACCCAGGAGGAATCGGTTTCGCTGTAGCGCCGGTCCATGTTGGGAATGACGCCCTCGAAGGACTTCTTGGTTTCGTAACGCCGGGCGCCGTCGTCATAGATGAAGCGTATTTCCTCATCGCCAGAGCCGTGCAGGATCGCATCCCGCGCCTTCTTGGGCAGGTCTTCCCAGGGATCGGTCATCGAGATCTTGTAATGACGCGCCAGGGCTTCCAGGGTCTGCAGGTAATAGGGCGAGGAAGACTTGGCCCAGGGCGCGATCGCGCCCTTCTTCAAGGACAGGCTTTCGTCCGGCACCACCAGGGCTTCGTCGAAGTAATTCTGCACCCCCAGCCCATCGCATTCCGGGCAGGCACCATGGGGACTGTTGAAGGAGAAAAGGCGCGGCTCGATCTCCGGAATGGTGAAGCCGGACACCGGGCAGGCGAATTTGGACGACATCAGGATTCGTTTCGCGCTGCCGTCTTTTTCCTTTTCGTCGGCGAACTCGACGACCAAAAGTCCCTCCGCCAGGCCGAGCGCGGTCTCGATGGAGTCGGGCAGGCGGTTGCCGATATCTTTCTTGACCGCGATGCGGTCCACCACGATCTCGATGTCGTGCTTGAGCTTCTTGTCCAGCGCGGGCGTGGCGTTGAGCTCGTAGAATTTCCCGTCGATCTTGGCGCGTTGAAAGCCCTTCTTCAGAAGCTCCGCCAGCTCCTTGCGATACTCGCCCTTGCGGCCACGCACGATCGGCGCCAGCAGATAGAGCCGGGTGCCCTCGGGCAAGGCGAGGACGCGGTCGGCCATCTGGCTGACCGTCTGGCTTTCG
>JAFKFF010000144.1 GCA_017307315.1 Alphaproteobacteria bacterium | reverse complement strand
GTCCAGGGCAAGGCGTTGCCGCCGGTTTCGATCTCATGCCTCACCACCCGGCGCCCCGGTTCTTCCACCACCGTGAAACCGCGCTGCCGCAGCGCATCCAGCAAGGTCGATTTCCCGCCGCCGGAACAGCCGGAGATCGCGATAA
Organism: Alphaproteobacteria bacterium; assembly: GCA_017307315.1. Lineage (GTDB taxonomy): Bacteria > Pseudomonadota > Alphaproteobacteria > Micropepsales > Micropepsaceae > Rhizomicrobium. Next base: position 3,087 of record JAFKFF010000144.1, on the reverse strand, counting down.
AATTTTTCATACTTTCCTGACTATCACTTGTCCTCTCATGCTTCGACAGGCTCAGCATGAGGAACGTCGATTACCCTCACCCTGAGCTCGTCGAAGGGTGAGGAGTGCCATAGCAAGACTTCCTAGATCACCCGACCATGCCAGGCCAGCGACAGGAACACCGACAGCGCCGCGAACAGGGCCGCGCCCGCCACGAAGAAGGCACTGATCTCTTCCAAGGTCGTCTCCGCCTGCAGCTTGGTGTTGAGCTGGCGGTAGATGTTGGACAATTCCTTCTGCGTCTTGGCGTGGAAATATTGCGCGTTGGTGATCTTGGCCATCTGCTTCAGGGTTTCTTCGTCCAGCTGCACCTTCATCACCCGGTCGCCCCAAAGGCTGATCTGGCCGTTGGGCGTGCCGAAGCCGATGGTATAGACCCGCACGCCGTAATTGGAGGCGATGCGCGCCGCCTCCACCGGATCGGGGCCCAAGGTACTCTTGCCGTCGGTCATCAGGATGATCGCGGCGGATTTGTAGCTGCCCGGCTCCACCGGCTTGGGCAGCTTCGGCTTCTCGGCCTTGGGCTTCCTCGCATTCTCGATCGGCGTGCCCAGATAGAATTGATCGCCGCCGAAGCCCGGCAGCATGGTGTCGAAATGCTGGTCCGGGAACAGGGTCTGCATCGAGGTCAGCACCGCCGAGCCGATGGCGGTCATGCGCTCGGGCCGAAGCTGCTCGATGGCGGCGTTGAGCTCCAGATTGTCGTCGGTGGGCGCCTGCACCAGGAAGGCGCCGCCGGAGAAAGCCACCAGCCCGATCTTCACCTGGCGCGGCCGCTCCTTCACGAACTCCATCGCGGCGAGTTGCGCCGCGGTCATGCGGGTGGGCCGCACGTCATCCGCGCGCATCGAGCCCGACACGTCCATCGCCAGGATCAAGGTGCCGCGCTGGCTCGCCAGGGTGATGGTGGCGGCGGGTCGCGCGAAGGCCACCACCAGAAGCGCGAACGACACCAGCAGCAACAGCGGCGGCAGGTGACGCCGGATCGCGCCTTTCCATCCCCGCACCTGGCTCGCGGCCAGAAGAGCGGGATAGCGCGCCAGGACCCGGCCGCGCTTTCCCGCGCCCCGCCAATAGGCGAGCGCCAGAAGCGGCAGCACCAGCAAGAACCAGAAGGCGGGCGGCCAGAGGAATGTCATGGCATGACCCCGGCAAGCGAAAGCGGCAGCCGAAGCTTAACCGGCCCGGAAGGCTCCCGCTACCGCCTCGTGTGTAAAGAAACTTCGCAAAACCGCCGGCAAACCCTGGTCCTGCGCGGTCTCCTCCTTGCGCGCGGCGCATGAAGGAAGATGCCGGGCTCGTTTTCGAGTGCGCAAGGGCGAAGGGGAACACCATCCCAGGGCACGCGTTCTCAACCCGTGGGCACCTGCGCGCATAACGCGCGAAACCTGGAGAAAGAACATGAAGCTTGCCTTACCCGTCCTCGCCGCCCTTTTCTGCCTGGGCGCGGCACCGGCCGCCTTCGCGGCCTGGGACAATATCGGCCGCGTCGATGTCGGCTTTCGCGGCGACCGCGTGGTTCGCGACGTTCGCTTCGGCGGCGCGGTCGAAGGCCTGCAGCTGCGCGCGGAAGGCGACGACATCACCTGCCGCTCGGTCCGCGCCCGCTTCGGCAACGGCGCCGACCGCGAGGTCTTTCGCGGCCGCATCCGCCGCGGCGACAGCGTCACCGTCGATCTGCCGGGCGACCGGCGCAATCTGCGCAACCTGTCTTTCCGCTGCGCCACCGATCATCCCGGCCGCGCCAGCATCCGCGTCGTCGCCGATGTCGGGCGCTATCGCGACGAATGGCGCCGCAATCCGGATTTCGACCGGCTCTGGGCGCGCACCTTCAACTGGGGCAGCGACCTCGTGAATGACTGGCAGTATCTGGGCAGCGAAGACTTCCGCGGCCGCGGCGACCGCGAGACCCGCTTCGCCGGCTGGAAAGGCCGGCGCATCGACGCGCTGGCGCTCAAACCCGTGGGCGCGGATGCGCGCTGCTCGCGGGTGGTGGCGGTGTTCCGCAACGGCCGCTCCCAGCCGCTCGACGTCAATCGCGGCGACTTCCTGCGGCAGGGCCAATACTACAAGCTCGACATTCCCGGCGACCGCCGCAACCTGAAAGCGATTTCGCTCGCCTGCCGTCCGATGAACGGGCGTCAGGTCTCGGTGCAGATCTTCGCCAGCAAATGACAAATCGACCCTGAGATGCGGGCGCGCCGCGACCCAAGGCGCGCCCGAATCTTTTTGGGCCGGACGCTGAAAGTCCGGCGCCCCACCGCCTGCCGGCGCCCTCGCGCGCCCTCAAAATCCCGCCGTCCCGCTGCCCGCAAGGCCCTTGGGAAGAAAAGGGTTTTCATCGCAGGGCCCAAACATTAGACTTCCTTAATACCGCCATCGACGAACCGCGCAGGACCAGGACCAGCCATGACCGATGTGATGACCCGCGCGCCCCAAAAGACCGAAGGCGGTCTTCGCGGCATGGCCCGCAACCTGGTGCCGGCGGTTTGCGACGTCTCCGTCACCAACATGTGCAATGCGACGTGCAACTTCTGCGCCTATGCGCATGACAAGGGCATCGTCACCGACCGCCGCTGGATCGACCGCGACAAGTTCGGCGAAGCCATGCCGATCCTGAAGCGGCGCGGCGTCCGCTATGTCAATTTCCAGGGCGGCGAGCCCCTGCTCCATCCCAAGATCGACGAGCTGATCTCCGAGGTTCAGTCGAACGGCATGACGCCCGCCCTCATCACCAATGGCTGGCTGTTGCCCGGCAAGGTGGAAAAGCTGGTCGCCGCCGGTCTCTCCGCGCTTCTGGTCTCGCTCGACAGCCACTCCATCGAGTTGCATGAGAAGAACCGCGGCCTCAAGGGCCTGTGCAACCGCATCCGCGAAGGCGTCGGCGTCGCGCGCAAGCACGGCCTCACCACCGTCTCGGTCGTCACCGTCAATCACCTGGTCGATTTCCCCCAACTTCCCGCCATGCTGAAGGATATGGGCTTCGACGCGGTGAGCTTCTCCTATCCGCGCAAGGCGCCGTTCGGCTCTTCCTCGCTGGTCTATGGC
>JAFKFF010000143.1 GCA_017307315.1 Alphaproteobacteria bacterium | reverse complement strand
AGCGCGCTGGTCTTGGATGTCTTCGGCTTTGGTTTGGTAGATTTGACCGACATGGGCTCTCTCCCGTGCAGGGAGCCAGCCAATCTGGCCCCTCACTGGAGAAAGCCCGGTATCGGAAACCGAGCACCCATCTTCACCACCAAGGCTCTGTGAGCGCCCATGCATGCTTCCTTTGCAGCGGAAGTCCAGCTAGAAACGGGGCGGGCGGCCAAGAAAAACGATTATTGTAGCTGCACAGCACTGATGAATTTCGACGAGTATGAAAAGACCAAGATGGCGCTGTACCGCGAAATGGCGGACACGGTGCGCCGCATTCTCGAACGCGCTATCGAGGCCGGCGGTCTTCCTAGGCCTCAATCCATCCAGTTTCGCTGCAAAACGCCACAGAGCCTGAAGAAACGGCTCGAGGAAAGTGGTGATCTGGCGCGCGACGATATAGAAACCCTCCGTCGCGATCTCGCTGGAGTCCGGCTGATTTTCTACACCAATACCGACGTCGACCAATTTCTCAATTCGCGTGTGATTTTTGAGAATTTTGAGCCGGAGAAGGGATCGACGAAGCTCCATCACCCCACCAAGGAAAATGACGGCGTGCGTTACCGCGCCGTGCATTACACCGTCCGGCTGGCTGATGACCGCGCCAAATTGGCAGAATATTCCCACCTGGCGGGACTGCGCTGCGAAATCCAAATCCAGACCATTCTCAATCATGCCTGGTCGGAGACTACCCACGACATCCTCTATAAATCAGACCGCTCACCCGGTTTCGGAAAGGATGAAATGGCCACGCTTGAGAACCGTATGAACGACGTGATGGACAAGTATCTGCTCCGGGCTGGATATGAGATCCAGCGCGTCCAGCATGATTATGTGCGCTTGATGCAAGGTAAAGCGTTGTTTGACCGCGATGCCATCGTCGCGCTCCGGCACGCCACCAATAACAATGAGCGCTTCGAAATTTTAACAACTCTGAAGGATGGCGCATTACCGCAATATGACGATTTGCCCGCCATCTACGGAGACTTACAGCAGCCCCTCGTTGAGGCGGCCAAAGCGGCGCGCCATGCCGCTGTCGAAACGATCAAGACGACTTATGGCGATCTTCCAGGTCACACAGCAGAGGAGATTGGTAAGTTCGTCGTCGAAATCTTCAACTACATGCGCTTGGTGGATTTGCGGGCGACGCTCGATTGCCTGATGGACATATATAGCGGTGAGCCCAGCGAAGTAGTGCGCAAGGAAATTCTGGAGACAGCCAAGCGGCTGTCGGAATTCGATCTCAAGATCTACCGGAACTATGGGGTCTCCGTCCAATTGGAGCTTCTCAATTTCTTGAAGGAGCAGCCGGTCGAAAGGCTCGATCGTGCCTTCGAGGTGGTGCTGACCGTATGGCGCGAAGCGCTCCAATCCGATGTATCCGGCACTACATGGAGCGCAGATGCGGTTACATTCTCGACGGGCGCGATCAGTGTAGATGAAACCCTCAAGGACGTTCGCCGCCTCGCCATTGAAGCCCTATTTGACGCTTATGATCGTGCGGAAACCGACAGCCGGCGCTTGGAAATACTCAATGCGCTAGACGCAGCCACGCATACCCCGTCGCAGGCTCAATATTCCAATGCCTTGCTGGCGCTGTCGCTTCAAGACACCCGGCAGATCGTGGAGTTTGTGACCGCTCGCGCGGACGCCCTGTCTTACGAGATGAAGCAGTATCTGGAAAACCAATTTCATAGCGATTTCGAACGAGCCAGCCAGATCGCTTCCGTCGACGGCGACCGCTTTGAATCTCGTGACGCCGCCGAACTCCTAAAGACCGCCATCCTGACCTTCCGCGACCGGATCAACGCCGATCCGCATTTTGTACGCTACAAGGCTCTGGTCGGCTACAATTCTATCTATCCGCCGCATTGGGAAGACACGGAGTTCGATTACCAGGGCGCGGATGAATACCGCAAAGACGTTGCCGATTCATTTGTCGGCGAGATCAATGACGGCAACAAAGCTGATTGGCTGAAGTTCCTTGAGCGTTGTGCGGCGACAAAGTCGAATGACATGGCGACCTTTCCCGCGTTCTCGACATTTTTGGTGAAACTAGCTGCCTCGAAGCCGGACATCGCGGAATATTTCGTCATCAATGGCAACGGCGATATTCTCGGCTTTTTGGCTGCTTTTCTGGCCGGCCTGCACGAAAGCCAGAGCCTTGAAATCTACAATCGGGTGATCGATCGAGAAATCGAACGTGGCGCCAATCTCTGGGCACTGGCACGTCATTGGCGCAACGCCAAGCCTGACGATCCGGCGCGACTGATGCGGGTGTTCCGGCTCGCGGTCGAAAAGGATGAATGGATGGCAGTGGCTGAATGCCTGGTTTTCAGTCTCGAAAACTGGGGAGCGCCTCTATGTCCCCCGGTAGAGAGAATGTTTCGCCCGGCATTGAACTATCTGAACGGCCGCCAGGAATGGCGGTGGCTCAATAACGCCTGGTTTCTTAAGACGCTCGGGCCGGCTTTTGATGCGATGAGCATCACCGACATCGACTTGATGTTAGAAAATTTGATGTTCGCGCCCAAAATCTCATATCATGAAGAAACCATCCTTGGCTTGATCGCAAGGTCACATGTGCGTTCGGTGTGGGAGTTCTTTGGCCGTCGGCTGTTGCGCGAGCGAGTTGATGGCGAAGAACCGCGCTACGCCGCCGTTCCTTATTCTTTTCATGGCCTCGAAAAGGAGCTCTGCAAGGATGCCGCAACAGCGTTGTCTGTTATTCGGCCCCTGTTCGATCAGGACAAGAGACTGTTTCGTTTCCGGGGTGGTCGGCTTATCAGTTCTGCCTTCCCGGGGTGCCCCGAAACCCTTTCGCGAGAGCTGTCGCGCCTCGTGCGTGAGGGCTGGCCGGACGACACGGACTTCGTCTTACGCATACTCGCCAACTATAAGGATACCAACGGCATGGATGCCGTGTTGCGGGACATCGTAGCACGCTATCCCCAGGATGAAGATAAGCTCACGGGTGTGAGCGTCGCCTTTGACACCACGGGTGTGGTCATGGGCGAATTTGGAATGGCCGACGCCTATCGCGGCAAAAAGCGCGCTATGGAAGCCTGGCTCGTAGATCCCCGTCCCGAAGTACAGGCTTTCGCCAGGCTGCACATCTCCGAACTTGATTTGCGCATTATCTCTGAACAGAAGCGGGCCGAAGATAGCGTCGAGATGCGCAAACTACGCTTTGACGGGCCGGACGAAGATGGGGAAGGCGAATGAAGGCTGATT
>JAFKFF010000142.1 GCA_017307315.1 Alphaproteobacteria bacterium | reverse complement strand
CACCATCGGCCGTGGCTTCACCGGCGCGATGAAGCGCTGGAATTTCCGCGGTCTCGAGGCTTCGCACGGCGTTTCGATCAGCCACCGCTCGCTGGGCGGCACCGGCGGCCGTCAGGACCCGGGCAAGACCTTCAAGAACAAGAAGATGCACGGCCATTACGGCGTCGACAATGTCACCACCCAGAATCTGGAAGTGGCCAAGGTCGATGTCGAGCGCGGCCTGATCATGGTGCGCGGCGCGGTGCCGGGCTCCAAGGGTGGCTGGGTGATGGTGCGCGACGCCGTGAAGAAGCCGCACAAGGATCTGCCGTCGCCTGCTTCCGTGAAGAAGCGTGGTGCTGCCGCTCCGGCTGCCGCCGAAGAGAAGAGCGAGGGCTGATTATGAAATCCAAGGTCCTCAATCTCGACAACAAGTCGGCCGGCGACGTCGAGCTCAGCGACGCGATCTTCGGCCTGGAACCGCGCGCCGATCTGATCCAGCGCGTCGTGGTGTGGCAGCTCGCCAAGCGCCGCTCCGGCCAGCACAAGGTGCTGACCCGCGCGGAGATCAACCGCACCAAGAAGAAGATGTACAAGCAGAAGGGCACCGGCCAGGCCCGTCACGGCGCCCGTTCCGCGCCGCTCTTCGTGGGCGGCGCCAAGGCCATGGGTCCGGTATCTCACAGCCATGAGTTCGACCTGCCCAAGAAGGTGAAGGCGCTGGGCCTCAAGCATGCCCTCTCGTCCAAGGCCAAGGCGGGTTCGTTGGTCGTGCTCGACGAAGCCAAGAGCAAGGACATCAAGACCGCCGCTCTGGCCAAGCAATTCGGCAAGCTCGGCGTCGCCAAGGCGCTGGTGGTGGATGGCGAATTCGACAAGAACTTCCAGCTCTCCGCCCGCAATCTGGCCGATGTCGCGCTGCTGCCCGTGGCCGGCATCAACGTCTACGACATCATGAGAAGCGACAAGCTGGTCCTGACCACTGCCGCCATCAAAGCCATCGAGGCGCGCCTCGGTGAAGGGAGTGGGGCATGAGCATCAACTACGACATCATTCTGTCGCCGGTGATCACCGAAAAGGCGACGCGCATGATCGAATCCAATCAGGTCGTGTTCCGCGTCACGGCCGACGCCACCAAGCCCGCCATCGCCAAGGCGATCGCCGACCTCTTCAAGGTCAAGGTCAAGGCGGTGAACACGGTGGTGGTCAAGGGCAAGCGCAAGTTCGCCCGCGGCAAGCGCTATACGCGCAGCGATTACAAAAAAGCGATCGTGACCCTGGAAGAGGGCCATCAGATCGACATCACGACGGGTCTCTAAGCCATGGCTCTGAAGCAATACAAACCCTCGACCCCGGGCCAGCGTCAGCTGGTGCTGGTCGACAAGTCGGGCCTGCACAAGGGCGGCCCGGTCAAGTCGCTCACCGAAGGCAAGCATTCCAAGGGCGGCCGCAACAATACCGGCCGCATCGTGGTGCGCTGGCAGGGCGGCGGTCATAAGCAGCGCTATCGCGTCATCGACTTCAAGCGTCGTAAATTCGACCAGCCCGCGGTGGTGGAGCGCCTGGAATATGACCCCAACCGCACCTCCTTCATTGCCCTGATCAAGTATAAGGACGGCGAGCTGGCCTACATTCTGGCGCCGCAGCGCCTGGCGGTCGGCGATACGGTCGTGTCGGGCGAGCGCGTGGACGTGAAAATCGGCAACGCCATGCCGCTCTCGGCGCTGCCGGTCGGCACCATCGTGCACAATATCGAAATGAAGCCGGGCAAGGGCGGCCAGGTGGCCCGTTCCGCCGGCACCTATGCCCAGTATCTGGGCCGCGACGCCGGTTACGCCTTGTTGCGCCTCAACTCCTCGGAAGTGCGCAAGGTGCCGTTGACTTGCATGGCCACGGTGGGCGCGGTGTCCAATCCCGACCATATGAACGAGATCATCGGCAAGGCTGGCCGCAATGTGTGGAAGGGCAAGCGCCCGTCCGTGCGCGGTACCGCCATGAACCCGATCGACCATCCCCATGGCGGCGGCGAAGGCCGCACCAAGGGTGGCCGCCATCCGGTCACGCCGTGGGGCAAACCGACCAAGGGCGCCAAAACGCGCGTCAACAAGCGGACGACGAAGTTCATCGTGCGGACGCGCAAAGGCAAGGCACAAGGGTAACGCATGACACGCTCAGTCTGGAAAGGTCCGTTCGTCGACGGCTATCTGCTCAAGAAGGCGGAAGCCGCGCGTTCGTCCGGTCGCAAGGATGTGATCAAGACCTGGTCGCGCCGCTCGACCATTCTGCCGCAATTCGTCGGCATCACCTTTGGCGTCTATAACGGCCACAAGCATATCCCGGTGCTGATCACCGAGGACATGGTGGGCCACAAGCTGGGCGAGTTCTCGCCCACCCGCACCTTCCACGGCCATTCGGCTTCGGCAGGCGACAAGAAAGCGAAGAGGGCCTGATGGGTAAGGAATCCCGCGCGCGCGTCCTCGCCGACCATCAGGCGATGGCGATCGGCCGCAACATCCGCGTCAGCCCGCGCAAACTCAATCTGGTGGCGCAGCAGATCCGCGGCAAGAAGGTGGACCGCGCGCTCAACGAGCTCACCTTCTCGCAGAAGCGCATCGCCCGTGACGTGAAGAAGGTTCTGCAATCGGCGATCGCCAATGCGGAAAACAATCACGATCTGGACGTCGACGATCTGGTCGTCCGCGAAGCCTCTGTCGGCAAGAATTTGGTGATGAAGCGCTTCCACGCCCGTGCCCGCGGCAACTCGGGCAGCGTCGAGAAGTTCTTCAGCCAGATCACCATCGTGGTCGAGGAGAAGCGCGAAGCCGAGAAGAAGGCCGCCAAGCCTGCCGCGAAGACGGAAGCGGCGCCGGAAGCCAAGGCCGAAGCGAAGAAGAGCGCGGGCAAGAAGGCGCCCGCGAAAAAGCCCGCGGCGAAGAAGCCCGCGAAGGAGAAGAAATAATGGGTCAGAAGGTCAATCCGACCGGCCTGCGTCTGGGCATCAACCGGACCTGGGACTCGCGCTGGTACGCGGGCAAGAAGGAGTATGGCAAGCTCCTGCAGGAAGACATCAAGATCCGCGAATATCTGAGCGACAAGCTCAAGGCCGCGGGCGTCAGCCGCATCGTGATCGAGCGCCCGCACAAGAAGTGCCGCGTGACGATCCATTCGGCCCGTCCCGGCGTGGTGATCGGCAAGAAGGGCGCCGACATCGAGAAGCTGAAAAGCGATGTCCAGAAATACACCGCCGACGAGGTGCACCTGAACATCGTCGAAATCCGCAAGCCGGAAATCGACGCCAAGCTGGTGGCCG
>JAFKFF010000141.1 GCA_017307315.1 Alphaproteobacteria bacterium | reverse complement strand
CAGCCAGACCTGCGGCAATGCCACCATGCCCAATTCGCCGAAGCGGGGATTGAAGGTGATGCGACGATATTTCCACAGGCATTGCAGGGTGCCGAAGGACCAGCGGAAGCGCTGCTTGCCCAGGCCCCTGAACGTCGCCGGCGCTTCGGTCCAGGCGACCGCGCTGGTGTCGAACAACACGCGATAGCCCGCGGTCTGGATGGCGATGGTGAGGTCCTGGTCTTCCGCCAAGGTATCGGCGGGAGAGCCGCCCAACGTCACAAGCGCCTCGCGCCGCCAGGCGCCGACCGCGCCCGGCACCACGGTCAAGGTATCCAGCGCCGACAAGGCGCGGCGCTCCAGATTCTGCGCCACGATATATTCCAGCGCCTGCCAGCGCGTGATCATGTTGATGCGGTTGCCGACCTTGGCGTTGCCCGCCACCGCGCCCACTTGCGGATCGGCGAACCAGCGCACCAGCCGCGAGATGGTGTCGCTGTTGAACTGGGTATCGGCATCCAGCGCCACCACCACCGCGCCTTTGGCCTGGCGCAGGGCGGTGTTGAGGGCATTGGCCTTGCCGCCATTGGGAATGGAAATCAGGCTGACGCGGCCTTCATTCGCGAAACGCGCGCGCACCACGTCCGCTGTGCGGTCCGCCGAGCCGTCATCGATCACCAGCACTTCCAGGTTGCGATAATCGCTGGAAAGAATGCGCTCCACCGTCAGCGCGATCACTTTCTCTTCGTTATAGGCCGGGATCATGACGGACACCGTCTCGCCGGAATGGACCACCGGCGGCTGCGGCGCCTTGCGGCTGGACACCAGATTGAGAACCGCCAGCCCGCACAGGATCAGGAGGCGCGCCAAGCCCAGGATGATGGCGCCGATGAAACAATAATACAGGAACTGGCCGATGAAGGAGAGGGTGAGAAACACCACCCGGTCGGCGTAGAGCATCACGGTCAAAGGCAGACGCGGCATCACCTGGTCGTAGGTGAAGCCGCCCAGTTGCGACACCGGCACGAAGCTGTAGCCTTCCGCCCGCATCCGGTCGATCAGGATGGGCAAAAGCTTGATGGTCTGGGTCCGGTCGCCCCCGGAATCATGCATCAGGATGATATTGCCGCGCAGGTCGGGGTTGCGGTCGTGCACTTCCTTCTCGACCAGCTGCATCATCTTTTCGACCGGCAGTTCCTGCCAGTCCAGCGTATCGACATGGGTGCCGACGGTGATGTAGCCCAGCTTCTGCGCTTCCACGATGGGCACGATCTCTTCGGCGTCGCTGGGCTCGGCATCGCCCAGATAGGGCGGGCGCAGCATGCGCATGGAACGTCCTGTGAGCGCCTCGAACAGGCGCTGGGTCGCGTTCAGTTCCAGCCGCACCGCCGCCAGCGGCGTGTCGGCCAGGTTGGGATGGGTGAAGGTGTGGTTCCCGATCTCATGGCCTTCGGAAAGGATGCGCTGCACCAGGCCCGGGTGCGCTTCCATGTTGGCGCCGATGACGAAGAAGCTGGCCTGGACATGCTTGGCCTTGAGAATGTCCAGGATCTGCGGCGTCCAGTCCGGATCGGGCCCGTCATCGAAGGTCAGCGCCAGCTTCTTGGGCACCTGGCCGACGCGGTGAATCACAAAGCCGGTGGGTAGGCTCTTGTAATGCTCGTCGACGATGTCGCCCGACTGCGGATCGATCTGCAATTGGCGCCAGCCGGGCTGCGGATTGGCCTCTACCCGGAGGATTTCGCCTTCGGTGCCGTCCAGATCGACGTCCTCGGTATCGGCGGCGATGTATTTGAGGTGCGACGGCGCCGGCAGATTGTAGCGCTGGCCCATCAGGGGCAGCACGGTGGGGTCTTCCGAGCCCAGCCGCCACAGCGCATAGCCCGCCGGCTGATAGGGATCGGCGGCGTGTATCTGGTTGAACACCGTCACCGCATCCAGGAACCAGACGTCATGCGCGGTGCCGTCGCCTTCGCGATAGGCGAAATGGGGATTGTTGGTTTGCGGATCGAACTCGACCGTGGCGCCGGCATCGCGCGCCGCGCCCATCGCATCGTGAAAGCCCAGCACATTGGCCTGGCCGCCATTGATCCAGTCATAGGCGTAAGAACCCAGCGCGATGATGGTGGAATCGGCGGGCAGTTCCCGCATCCGTTTGTCGAGAATCTTCTCGTACCAGCCCTGGCCGGCGATGGCGCCGGCGGGGCCGGAATCGTCGGCTTCGTCATAGGCCATCAGGATGGTGTAATCGACGATCCGGGCGTAAGCCGCATAGGGCCAGTCGCCGTCATCGAACGGCGCCGCCTGGGCGATGATCCAGCCATGCGGCGCGAAAAGCTGGGACAGGCGGGTGAGGAAGGTCTCCAGGTCGGAATGCGCCGGCTTGGGCACGTTCTCGAAATCGATCACCACGCCTTGCAGCTTGTTGGCGGCCAGGACCTTGACGATATCGCCGGCAAGTTTTTCGCGCCGCGCTGGATCGGCCAGAAGCTTTTGCAGGCCCGGGCCGTTCCATTGGCCCTGGGTGATGTTCTGCAAGGTGGGGATGATGGCGACGCCGGGCTTGTGGGCGCGCATGTAATTGATGGAACGCTTGTCGATATTGACCTTGAAGTCGAGATTGGGCCCGTTCAGCGCCAGCCAGCTCGGCACCACCCAATCGAGCCGGCTGAGCGAGCGTTTCAGGGAATCGAAGCTGGCGCCGGAAATATCCCAGTTGGTGTAGAAGCCGATCGCCAGCGAGCGGCCCTTCTGCGGCGACAGGATCGCGGGCAAGACGCGCGAGGGCTGGCTGGCGCGCAACCGGCGCAGGCGCCGGGCCTCGAGCCTCCTGTTGCGCGCTTCGGTCGCCAGCCTTTCGGCCTGGCGCAACAGGCCCGGCGCCACCGCCTTTTTGGCCAGATCGCGCGGGGGCGCGGCATAGGTGCGGCTGGGAAAATCCACCGTGGCGACCGGCTTGGCGATGACCAGGCTGGCGATGAAGCCGATCGCCACCACCGTCGTCACCAGCAGGGCCGCCCATGCAAAGGCCGAAAGCCTTGCCGCGCGCCTGCCCGTGGCGTCGAAGAATACCGGCTTTTTGCTTGTCATTTGTTGCTGCCACACGCGGGCCAAGGTTCCCGGCAGGGCCAAATATAAGCCAAACGGGCGCCCGGCACGGTGCGACATGACACCATGCGCCTGTGGCGAAAATCCGGCCGCCCGCCTCGACACCCTTGCGGGCAGGCTGGGGGTTCGTGCTATCGCTGTCGCCCTTCGCGCAACCGTTCGATCAGAGTGTATTGTGGCGGCTTATAATTGTCTGAAATGCCCGGGTTACTGCTG
>JAFKFF010000140.1 GCA_017307315.1 Alphaproteobacteria bacterium | reverse complement strand
CGACCGCCGCCAGGGCCGCCAGGCCGGGACGCGACAGTTTGGAAAGCTGCCCCAACCCTTGGCGCACAAAGGCACGATTGACGCCGTTCAGCGGCACCACATCGCAGACCGTCGCGAGCCCCACCAGATCCAGATGCTCGCGCAGATCCGGCTCGGCAATTTCGCGATCCGCGTAAAAGCCGCTGCCCCTGAGCGCCCGGTTGAGGGCGACAAGGAACAGGAAGGTGACGCCAGCGGCGCAAAGATAGGTCAATCCGGAAATGTCCGAAGGCTGGTTGGGATTGACGTGGGCGATCGCATCGGGCCGCGTTTCGACACGATGATGGTCGAGCACGACCAGGTCGAGCCCTATTTCCCGCGCCGCGGCGAAGGCCGCACCGCCCGCAGCGCCGCAATCCACCGTGATCGCCAATGTCGCGCCTTCGGCTCGCAAGGCCTGCATCGCAGGCGCCGAAGGACCATAGCCTTCGGCCATGCGGTCGGGAATGTAGATCCGGGGCGGCGCGTTCAGCGCGCTCAGAAAATCCGCCACCAGCGCGGTCGAGACCGACCCATCCACGTCGTAATCGCCGAACACGGCGATGCGTTCGCCCGCCTCCAGCGCCCGCTTCACGCGCGCCACCGCGGCATCCATTTCCGACAAGATGGAAGGATCGGGCAGGAACGTCTTCAACGTGGGATGAAGATAGTCGAACGCCTCTTTCGGCGCGATGCCGCGCGATGCCAGCAACCCCGCCAACACCGCGGACAGCCCCAGATCCTGGCGCAGCGTTCGCGCCAGATTTTCATCGCCCGCGTCCAGCCGCCAGCGCCGGCCGGAGAAACTGCGGGCGACCCCGAAGGCCGCTTCCGGCCTTGGCGCCAACGCCTCAGCCAATGTTGCGGCGGTGACGCGCCTTGATCCAGCGCACCGTGCCGGTGGCCGAGCGCATCACCACGCTTTCGGTGGTGACGTAATCACCGTCGCGATGCACGCCGGCCAGCATCGAACCGTCGGTGACGCCGGTGGCCGAGAACACGACGTCGCCCGAGACAAGGTCGGTCATCGCGTATTTGCGGTTGAAATCCTTGATCCCGATCTTCTCGGCGCGCCGCTTCTCGTCTTCCTTCTTGAAGATCAAGCGGGCCTGCATCTGGCCGCCGATGCAGCGCAACGCCGCCGCCGCCAGCACGCCTTCGGGGGCGCCGCCCTGGCCGATATAGATGTCGACGCCCGTCGCCGGATCGGTGGTGGCGATCACACCCGCCACGTCGCCGTCGGTGATCAGCTTTACCGCCGCGCCCGCCTTGCGGACTTTGGCGATCAATTCTTCGTGGCGCGGCCGGTCCATGATGCAGGCGGTGATCTCGTTCGGCTTGACGCCCTTGGCCTTGGCCAGCGCGTTGATATTGTCGCCCGGCTCGGCGTCCAGATCGATCAGACCTTCCTTGAAGCCGCCGCCGATCGCGATCTTGTCCATATAGGTGTCCGGCGCATGCAGCATCGTGCCGGGTTCGGCCATCGCCATCACCGCCAGCGCATTGGCCATCGCCTTGGCGGTCAGCGTGGTGCCTTCCAGGGGATCGAGCGCGATGTCGACCGCCAGGCCGCCCTGCCCCACCTTCTCGCCGATATAGAGCATGGGCGCTTCGTCCCGCTCGCCTTCGCCGATCACCACCGTGCCGTCGATGGGAAGCGCGTTGAACGCGGCGCGCATCGCTTCCACCGCCGCCTGGTCGGCGGCATGTTCGTCGCCGCGCCCGATCTGCGCCGCGGCCGCGATGGCGGCCGCTTCGGTGACGCGCACCGCTTCCAGCGCAAAGGCACGGTCCAGGGGTTGGACGATCGAAGGGGGGCGAATGAGGGTCATTTTCTCTCCCGAACAGAGGCCTTTTGAAAGGCCGGATTCCGATGCGGCCTCATACCATCGCCGCGCGACAGCCGCTTGAACGGCTTGATTTCTTCATTAATACCGACCGCCCGCTTGCGCGGTCTCTCATTTCCGGTCGTCCGCCTACGCGGCCACTCACTTCTGGTCGTCCGCCTACGCGGCCTCCATGGGAATCATGCAAGGCCGTGCCCGAACCTTGTCCGAGGCGGCGATGGCCTTCAAGGCACGCTCGACAGCGCTCTGGGGCGTTTCGTGGGTAATCATGACTATCGCCACCGGCGCCCCATGGTCGCGGCCCCGCTGGATCATGCTTTCAATGGAAACACCGGACTGCGAGAGATGGCCGGCGATCTCGGCCAGGACGCCGGGCAAATCCAGCACTTCGAAGCGCAGATACCAGGGGGTTGGTGCGGCATCGCTGGACGCGGGCGCCAGCGCCGCAAGCCCGGCTGCGGGCCGGCCGAAAACAGGCCCGTCGCCGCCGCGCGCGATTTCCACCAGATCCGCCACCACCGCCGAGGCGGTGGGTGCTTCGCCCGCGCCGCGGCCGGAAAAGAAGAACGGCCCTGCCTGGCCGGCATCCACCAGAATGCCGTTGGCCGCACCATCGACATTGGCGAGCGGGGAACGGGCCCGCACCATCGCGGGATGGACCTTCTGGTCGATGCCCGAAGCGGTGCGCCGGGCGACACCCAGAAGCTTGATGCGGAAACCGAACTCCGAAGCGAAATGGATGTCGGCCGGCGTGATGTGCTGGATGCCCTCCACCGTCATGGCGGAAAGATCCGGTTCCGTGCCGAAGGCCAGGCTGGAAAGCAATGCCAGCTTGTGCGCGGTGTCGCCGCCGCCCACGTCCAATGTCGGATCGGCTTCGGCATAGCCGAGCTTCTGCGCATCCTTCAGCACATCGACAAAACTGGCGCCGGAGGCTTCCATCTCGGTAAGGATATAGTTGCAGGTGCCGTTGAGAATGCCCTTCACCGCCCGGACTTCATAGGCGATGAGGCTTTCGCGCAGCGTCTTCACGATGGGAATGCCGCCCGCGACCGCCGCCTCGAATTTGAGATGAAGGTTTTTCCGTTCCGCTGCCGCGGCCAGTGCCTTGCCGTGCTTGGCCAGAAGCGCCTTGTTGGCGGTCACCACATGCTTGCCGTTGGCCAGTGCGGCCTCCACCAGCTCGCGGGCGATGCCTTCTTCGCCGCCGATCAGTTCCACCACGACATCGGCGTCGGATCGGGCGAGTTGCAGTGGATCGGCGATGAAATTATCGAGCCGGAAGCCACGGGCCTTTTGCGGGTCGCGCGCGCTGACGCCCGCCACGACCAGCGGACGCCCGGCGCGCGCCGCCAATTCCTTGGCGCCCGCGTTCAAGGCCTTGACCACGCCGCCGCCCACGGTGCCAAGCCCCGCAACGGCAATTTTCAGAGGTGCCCCCATCG
>JAFKFF010000139.1 GCA_017307315.1 Alphaproteobacteria bacterium | reverse complement strand
CCAGAATGTGGCGAATGCCGATACGCCGCGCTATGTCGCGCACGATTTGAAGCCGCTGGATTTCAAGGACGCGCTGCGCTCGTCGGGCACGTCCCAGGCGTCGAATCTGCGGGTGACCGATCCCAAGCACATCGCCATCCGCCCGCCGGGCGCGATCAAGTTCGACGATGTCGAAACCCATGACGTCGAAGCCAATCCCAACGGCAATTCGGTTTCGCTGGAAGCGGAGATGATCAAGGTCTCCGATACCCAGGCGCAATTCCAGGCCGCCGCCAACATCTATGCCAAGGCGATGAACCTGATGCGCACCGCGATCGGCCATTGAACAGACGATAAAGGAGAGCAGAGATGGATTTCTCGACTTCCATGGCGGTGACCGCCGCCGGCATGCGCGTCCAGTCCGAGCGCATGAAGGTGATCTCGGAAAATATCGCCAACGCCGATTCCACGTCGCCCACGCCCGGCGGCGATCCCTACCGCCGCAAGGTGCCCACCGTGACGTCGAAATTCGACCGCGAGCTGGGCGTGCATCTGGTCGAGACCGGCAAGACCGTGCGCGACAAGAGCGAATTCCGCAGCCAGTACGATCCCGGCAACCCCAATGCCGACAAGCAGGGCTATGTGAAGCTGCCCAATGTCGATCCCCTGATCGAAATCATGGACATGCGCGAGGCGCAGCGCTCCTACGAAGCCGATCTCACCGTGATGGACGCGACCAAGCAGATGCTGGTCAAGACGGTGGATCTCTTAGGGAAATGACCCCCTCCGCCGTTTTGATCGATGACCCCATCTGTCCGCCACGGCCGCAAGCGGCCTAGCGGACATCTTCCCCCGCCAACGGCTCTGCCGCGCGAGGGAAGAAAGTCAGTGTTCGCTTTAGTAGCGATAGGAGATTTAAATGGCCATTCCAGCGGCAGCTTTAGCCGCCTATCAGAATGCCGCCCGCATGGCGCAGGGCGCGTCCGCGGCGTCGGGCGCAGGTGCCGCCGCGCAAGCACCCGGCTCCAGCTTTTCGGATTTTCTCTCCGGGGCGGTGAAGGATTCCATCGCCACCATGAAGCAGGGCGAACAGGCCGCGACCGCCCAGGTCAGCGGCAAGGCCAATATCGTCGATGTGGTCAATTCGGTGAATGCCGCCGAACTCACCCTCGATACGGTGGTGGCGGTGCGCGACAAGGTCGTGGCCGCCTACCAGTCCATCATGAGCATGCCGATCTAATGTATTTCACGCTTCGACAAGCTCGGCATGAGGTTTTCCTCACCCCGGGCCGCTCGAAGGGTGAGGGGTAAGGAAAATATGGATTCCGCTTTCGCCATCGACTTCGCCCGGTCCGCCATCATCGTGCTGCTGGAGATGATCGCGCCCGCCATGCTCACCGCCCTGGTGGTCGGCCTGGTCATCGGCCTGTTGCAGGCGCTGACCCAGATCCAGGAGCAGACCCTGGTCTTCGTTCCCAAGGTCGTCGCGGTCATCGTGGTGCTGCTGATCTTCCTGCCCTTTGCGGGCTCGGCGCTGGGCGGGCTGATGACCTATATCGCCGCCCGCATCGCCGCTTACTAGCGCATGCACATCCATCTGCCGGACTTGTCGGGCGCGATCCTCACCTATCTTCTGGTGTTCTCGCGGGTGGGCGCGATGATGATGCTGTTGCCTGGCTTCGGCACCATGGGCGTGCCGGCGCGGGTGCGCCTGGTCCTGGCGCTGGCGATTTCCTTGGCGCTGATGCCGACGGTACAGGACCAATATCCCGCCGCCGCGCCGCAGACCTTTCTGTCGCTGGCGCTCTTGATCGGCCAGGAGGTCACTGCCGGCGTGCTGGTGGGCGCCATGGCGGCGGTGATCATGAGCGCGCTGCAGGTGGCGGGCTTTCTCATCGCGTCCCAGATCGGGCTGGGCTACGCCCAGACATTGGACCCCACCCAGAACACCCAAGGCGCGGTGGTGGGCAATTTCCTTACCTTGCTGGGCACGGTGATGATCTTCATCACCGATCTGCACCATCTGGCGATCGGCGCCATCGCGGGCAGCTATCGCATGCTGCCGCCGGGCGCCACCCTTCCCACCGGCGACATGGCGCAGCTTGTCATCCGCCTGGTCTCGTCCTCCTTCGCCCTGGGCTTCCAGCTGGCGGCGCCGTTCCTGGTGTTCGGCTTCGCGGTCTATGCGGCGCTGGGTGTCCTCGCCAAGCTGATGCCGCAGCTTCAGGTCTTCTTCGTCGCCGTGCCGATCAACATCATGGCGGGCTTCGTGATTATGCTGGCGATGCTGGGTTCGATGATCACCCTGTTCCTGAACTACTACACAACCTCGATGGGCGTGTTCTTGTGATCCACGCGGATTCGAAAAAGCGCTTGCAGGCAAAGTGCAGCCCCTTGCTGCGCCTTGGGTGGGCGGATGGGGCTGCGGTTTGCCGTCCGCAAGCGCGCAATAATTAATGGCGGACGAGCAGGATAAATCGCAGCAGACCGAGGAGCCGACAGCCAAGCGGCTGGAGCAGGCGCGCGAATCCGGCGACGTCATCAAATCCACCGAAGTCACCGCCTTGGTGCTTCTGGCCGGCGGCACCCTCGCCATCGCCATGTTCGGGCATTCGACCGCCATCGGCATCGCCAAGCTCCTGACCGCTTTCATCGAGCAGCCGGAGCAGATGGCGGTGGACGGCGCGGGGCTTCTGGCGCTCGGGCGCGGCGTGCTGTTGCATCTGGCGCTGCTGCTGGCGCCCTTCATGGGCGTGATGCTGGCCGCCAGCGTGGCGGGCCATGTGATGCAAAGCCGCCCTTCGCTCAATCCCGACAAGCTGGCGCCAGATTTTTCCAAGCTGTCGATCCCCGCCGGCCTCAAGCGCATGTTCGGGCCCGAAGGCTGGATCAACCTGCTCAAGGGCCTGATCAAGATCGCCATCGTCGGCATGGCGATCTGGACCCAGCTCTGGCCCGAGCGCGGAATGCTGGAAGCCATCATGACCCAGTCGCCCGGCGCAGTGGTGGGCGACATGAACCATCTGTTGTTCAAGGTCCTGATCGCGACCCTGTCGGCGCTTTTGGTGATCGCGGGGCTGGATTATTTCCTGCAGCGCTTCCGCTTCCTGCAGCGCAACCGCATGTCCAAGCAGGAGATCAAGGAAGAATATCGCGCCAATGAAGGCGATCCCGCCATCAAGGCCAAGATTCGCCAGATCCGCCACGAGCGCTCCAGGAAGCGGATGATGGCGGCGGCTCGATGGACGCGCTGGCGCTGCGCATCCGCGCCATGGCCGAGGACCATGATGTGCCGGTGATCGAGAATCCGCCCCTGGCGCGCGCCCTTTATGCCAGCGTTGAGATCGATGAAGCGGTGCCGCCGGAGCACTATAAGGCGGTGGCGCAGGTCATCGGCTATGTCCTCAGGCTGACCGGGAAAATGCCCCGGAATTAACCCTTTCCCGCAATGGTTTACGGCATGGAAACCATTCGTTAACCGAATCCTGTAAAGTGCGATGGATGCAGGCTTCGCGCTCGATTTCCGCGTTCACCCTCGGCTTGCCCGCCGGGGCCTGGCGTTGGGCCGCGCTGGGTTTTGCGGTGGTGGCGCTGGCCGCAGCGGGCCTGGCGCTGGCGAAGCCGGAAGACGCGGGTTTCGCGGGCTATGCCCTGATGGGCGGCATCGGTGCGGTGGCGTCTCTTCTTCTCTATGCGGTCTGGCCGCGCGAAGGCCTGAAGACCGAAGACGCCAAGCGCGTCGCCGAAGCGGCCTCGCGCGCCAATGTCGCCTGGGCGATCACCGGCCCCGATGGCGCGGTTCTCGACTGCAATCCCGTCTATCGCCGCATGGCCGGCACCAGGGACGGCGAAAGTGTCGCGCCGCCCGAACTGGCGCTGGGCGGCGAAGCCTCCAGCGCGGTGCTCTATCGGCTGGCGCGCGACGCCGGCGAAGCCCGCCCGCGCGAGGAAAGCTTTGTGGTGATGCCGGGCCTGGAACTGGTGGCGGCGGTGCGCCCGTTGAAGGACCAGCGCACGGTCTGGTGGTTCTCGCCGCGCCTGGCCGCGAGCGCCCCGGCGGAGGCTCCGGCGGCAAAGGCCGACATGCGAAGCGCGGC
>JAFKFF010000138.1 GCA_017307315.1 Alphaproteobacteria bacterium | reverse complement strand
AGCCGGTGGTGATCGAGACCAAGCTGGAAGACGGTTTTCGCCTGACGCCCGAGGCGCTGGAAAAGGCGATCACGCCCAAGACCAAGTGGCTGATC
Source organism: Alphaproteobacteria bacterium (assembly GCA_017307315.1). Taxonomy (GTDB): domain Bacteria; phylum Pseudomonadota; class Alphaproteobacteria; order Micropepsales; family Micropepsaceae; genus Rhizomicrobium. The sequence continues at coordinate 3,254 of JAFKFF010000138.1, read as the reverse complement.
TTCAACCAGCCTTCCAACCCCACCGGCGCCTGCTACACCGACGCGCAACTGCGGGCGCTGACCGATGTGCTGGTGAAGCATCCCCAGGTCTGGATCCTCACCGACGACATGTACGAGCATCTGGTTTATGAGGGCTTCAAGTTCCGCACCGTGGCCGAGATCGAGCCGCGTCTCTACGAGCGCACCCTCACCATGAACGGCGTGTCGAAAGCCTATGCCATGACCGGCTGGCGCATCGGCTATTGCGCCGGTCCCGAGGAGCTGATCAAGGCGATGGCCAAGCTGCAATCGCAATCGGCCACCAACGCCGCCTCGATCTCGCAATGGGCGGCGGTGGAAGCCTTGAACGGGACTCAGGATTTCATTCCCGGCTTCCAGAAACTGTTCGAAACCCGCCGCGACCTGGTGGTGTCGATGTTGAACCAGGCGAACGGCCTGGAATGTCCCAAGCCCGAAGGGGCCTTCTATGTCTACCCATCCATCCGCAAATTGATCGGCAAGAAGACCCCGGGCGGCAAGGTGATCGCCACCGACGCCGATTTCGCCAATGAATTGCTGGAAGCCGAAGGCGTGGCGGTAGTGCATGGCGCGGCGTTCGGATTGTCGCCCTTCTTCCGCATCTCTTACGCCACCTCCAACGCGATCCTGGAAGATGCCTGCGGGCGCATCCAGAAATTCTGCGGCAGCTTGACGTGACAGAGGGCGGAACGCCGGTGAGGCGCGTCCGCTGGTTCGATCTCCTCACGCCGCAAGCGCTCGGCCTGGGCGCGCCGTCGCTGGCGCTGAGCGGCTTTCTGGTCTTCGAGGCGATGCGGGGCGGCACGCGGGACGCCGCGGCCGTGCAAGCCTGGCTGGAAAGCTTCACCGGCCTTAACCTGCTCTTGGATTTTTCCAACCTCCTGATCCTGGGGCTCGGGCTCTGGATCCTTTCCCGCGTCACCGATCCCCTGCTGCCCGCGCGCTTCAAACCGCCGACGGCAGGAAGCGCGGGCATCGGGATCGCGGCGGGTCTTGCGGCGGTGATCGTGTCGACCGCGATCGAATATGTCAGCGACACTTATCTTCATACCGATCTCGCCAGGGACGGCCTGGCGACGGCGGTGTTGCCGCACGAGGTGAGCCAGCTCGCGCTGGGCCTGTTCACGGTGGCGATCCTGGCGCCTCTCACCGAAGAGGTTTATTTCCGCGGCATCGTTATGGGTTGGCTGCGCCGCCATGGGGGGATCGGCTGGGCGGTGGCGCTGTCATCGCTGATCTTCGGCATCATGCATCTCAAATGGTTCACGCCGGGCGGTCTGTCCGGTCTGGTGATCACCGGCGAACTGGTGGCGATGGGCGCGCTCTTGGCGCTGGTGGCACTGCGCACCGGCTCGCTGTGGGCATCGGTTCTCACCCATGGCGTGAACAATTTCTGCGCCGCGCTGGCCGCCGTCTTCCTGGCGCATTGATCGCCCGGCGTGGTGCGGGCGGCGATACGGCTTTGTTTTTACTATGTCTTTCCAGCCTTCCGGCCGGCAGGGTAAGCGGATTTTAAGCAAGCTTCGCTAGAAGCAGGCCATGGTGTGGGCGCGTTCGGGCTGGTTCGGCTGCGCCTTGGCGGTCGCGCTTGCCTTCGCGGTCCCGGGGCCGGTGGCGCGTGCCGAGGAAAGTCTTGGCGCGCTTCGTTTGAGTGGCTATGCCGATTTCCGCGCCGTCGATGCGCCTGAGGAAACCGCCTGGCTGCAAGGCGGGCTTTCCAAATTCCGTTATGGCGGCGGCGGGAATTTCCGCTTCGCCGAAGCGGTTCTCCAGGCGTCCTATAAACTCGACGACGATCTTGCGGCGGTCGCGGTGTTGCGCGCCGAGCCCGAGCAGCGCATCGGCATCGACATGCTGGAAGGTTATGTCTTGTGGCGGCCCGCGGCGCGGAGCGCGTTCAACTGGTCGGTGAAGACGGGCGCCTTCTTTCCCGCCATCAGCCTGGAGAATGACGATCTGGGCTGGGCCAGTCCCTACACGCTGACGCCGTCGGCGATCAACAGCTGGATCGGCGAGGAATTGCGCACCATCGGCAGCGAAGCGACCTTGCGCTACGACACCGGCGCGCTGGGAACGGTTTCCGGCCTCGTCGCGGTCACCTGCTGCAACGACCCCGCGGGCGTGCTGATCGCCGACCGCGGCTGGGCGATGGACGACCGGCCCGCCGGCATCTTCAGCGACCAGCGCCTTCCGGACGCGACTTTGCGCCTGTTCCGGCAGACCCCGCCCGGGCGCACGCCGATGTTCACCGAAATCGACGGGCGTCCCGGCTGGTACGCCGGGCTGTCATGGCAGATGGCGGGCGTGGGCAAATTATCGGTGCTGCGCTACGACAATGAAGGCGACCCCAACCATACCTCCGGCAGCAACACGGCCTGGGATACGCGCTTCTGGAGCTATGGCGCGCGCACCAACTGGGATGGGTTGCTGGTGATCGCCCAGGGCCTGCAGGGCCAGACCGTGGTCGGGACCCGCAACGGCCTCAGCTACACCTTCTTCCAGTCCGCGTTCCTTTTGGCGAGCTACGACCTGGCGGGCGTGGGCGCCGAAGATTGGCGGGTCAGCTTGCGGGGCGATGTTTTCGCCACCCGCCATCCCGCTGCCACGCCCAGCATCCTGAACGAAGACGGAAGGGCGCTGACCTGGGCGGTGTCCTGGCAGCATTTCGACTGGCTCAAGCTCACCGGCGAGATGATCGCGATGCAGTCGCGCCGGCGGGAATATCTACGCGACGGCTTTGCCGGGCCGGCGGCCGATCAGCATATGCTGCAACTTTCCGCCAGGTTTTTTCTCTAGCGCTTTCCCGCGATCCGCCCGGTGTCAGCGCTTGGTGGCGCCGTAAGCGTCGATGAAGCCGTCGCGGTTGGGCATCTTCACCTTGGGAAGGCTCTTGGCGTCCAGCACCGCGTCCTTCTTCACGATGCCGTCGATCGAGAGGATATAGGCCGTCAGCGCATAGGTTTCATGATCGGTCAGCGAGCGGGGCGCGGTGACCGGCATGGCGCGGCGGATATAATCGAACAGGGTGGTGGCATAGGGCCAATAGCTCGACACCGTCTTGACCGGCTTGTCGGTGGCCAGCGAGCCGATGCCGCCGGTGAGCTGGTCGGCGGGTTTGCCCGCGCCGTTGACGCCATGGCACATCACGCATTTCTCGGTATAGATCGCCAGGCCTTCGGAGACCGAGCCCTTGCCGGCCGGAAGTCCGGTGCCGTCGGGCGGTATGGAAAGGTCCC